>JAFUIW010000045.1 GCA_017473945.1 Methanobrevibacter sp.
TAAAAAGAAAATATTAAATATTCTTTATAAAAATATAAAACGAAATATTTATATAGTAGGTAATGCATCTTTAACATATGTAACATTTCATTAACACATTTGATGTTACATCCACAGTTCCAGGCAGAAGAAATTCATGCTAAACGAACCCATTATATGCAAACCCATTTTCCTCTAAAAATCTGCCTGGAACTGAAAACTAGTTTTAAAAAAATTCTAAAAATTAGCTAAAAAAAGATTTAAAATAAGAAATTAAAAGAAAGGAACGATAGAATAAACTGTAATCAATACAACCACAGTCAATATTACAATGGCTCCAAGAGGAACCTTTTTCCATGCAAGGCCTGCAGCCACAACCGCACCTATCAGACCAATATACCATAACTGACTGTCTACAGTCAATACTCCCGGACATATCAAAGCCGCAAGGGCAGTATACGGAATAAGATTCAGGAATTTCTCAACTTTTGGCGGAAACTCTAACCTGTCAATGAAGAGTGCCGGAATTACCCTTGGAATGAAAGTTACGATTGCACAGCCCAAAATAGCCAAACTTACATAATCCATTATGCATCACCTGAAAGCAAATATTCATCATCAACAATGTACATTCCGATTGCCGCACCTACAAGAGTTGAAACAATCAATGACCAGTTTCCCAGAAATTGGCTTAATACAATGTTTAAAACTGCAGTTATCAAAACCAAAAGCGCAATCTGCTTTGATTCCTTTACAGCAGGAGTCAAAATAGCTACAAACAATGCATATAATGAGATATTGAAACTGTTTGTAACGATTACCGGAAGGATGTCCAGTAAAACCACACCGATTGCAGCGCCTAAACACCAGCTCAGCCATGCAGTTATCGCAATTCCAAGATAAATCCAGATGCTTGAATCCTCGCTTAGGGAAAACATTGCAAAGGATTCATCGACGGTAACATGGGAAGCTAAAATGTTTAACCCCAAATTGGATTCCTCCACCTGATTCAGGACGCATGTTGACATTACGAAATATCTCAGATTAACAACAAAGTTTGTCAGAACAATTGCCATTACGCTGGCGCCTGTCAATGCCATGGATGCTGCAATGATTTGTCCTGCACCCGCATAGACCAGAAATGACATGGATATTGTCTGCAAAGGGGTGAAACCTGCCTTCATGGCAATGGCAGCATATCCAATTCCCATCGGAACATAACCAAATGTAATTGGAATACCCTTTTTAGCACCATCAATAAACTTAGATTTCCTAGAAATAGTAATGTCTCCTTAAAAATATTAAAAAAAAGAAAATTAATTATTTAACTTAATAAATGACTAATTTGGTCTGTTGTAATGATTCCAAGGACTTTCATGTTCTCATCAACAACGGGCAGTGATGATATGTCATACTCGCTCATCATCCGAGCAACACTTTCAATTGAATCGTCCGCATAACAGTACTTGACTGTGGTTGTCATTATGTCCTTCAATAAATTTTTATTCATAGCAATTGATTTTGACAAGTCCCAGCTTGTGACAATACCAATCAACTTATAGTCATCAGTGACTACAGGAATGTGGGTCACCTGTTTGTCCAGCATAAGATTAGCTGCCTCTTTAACATCTGCATTTTCCTTAATTGTGACAACTACACCTTTCATCAAATCACTTACAACATTGTTTGCCAGGAATTTTGACAATATGAAGTTCAATTGTCCTTTTTCAAGTAAAAATGCATCATGACCATAGTTGGATTTTATTTCTGAAAATGACACTTCAACTTCGTTTGCATTGAGTGCAGTTACGATTTCAGTGCTCTGTTCTGTTGGATATAACCAGTCGGAATCAACAGAAATCACTTCAATTTTAGCTTTAATACCTTTAAATCCATCAATTAAAGATTTATTCACAGATAAATCAAATAAATCTACAGCTTTTGTTATGTATAAATAGCTGTTTGCATCAAATCTTTTTACAAAAGTTGCTCCCTGATGCTTCAAGTAGCTTTCAACCTGAAAATCCGTTGTGAAATCATAACTTATTTCATCCTTGTCCTGAAGGTCACGTCCAAACTTGATATACATTGACTCATCACTCAAATATGTAATGTGGGCTATCATACGTGCTATTGAAAGACCGTTTTCAGGATTCAGACCTGTTTCATAGTAATTTCCATTATTCCAGTTTGGATCTGCAAATATTGACTGACGACCTACCGCATTGAATGCAATCTGCTGAGGCGAAGACATTGCAGCTGTTGCCATCGGAATGGCCTTTTTCATCATGTCCGGATAGTCCACCATCCACTGGAGAACCTGCATTCCCCCCATGGATCCTCCAATAATTGCATATAATTGGTCAATTTTAAATGAATCTATTAATTTCTTTTGAACAGTAACCATGTCTTTGATGGTGATTACCGGAAATTCAATGCCATATTCCTTTCCAGTTTCTGGATTGATTGAACTTGGACCTGTAGTTCCTTTACATCCACCTAAAACATTTGAACAGATTACAAAGTATTTTTCAGTGTCTATCGCTTTTCCGGGACCGATTACAATTTCCCACCATCCCGGTTTTTTATCTCCTTCATGCCATCCTGCTGCATGTGCATCTCCAGTTAAAGCATGACATATTAAAATAGCATTAGACTTCTCCTTGTCAAGTGTACCATAAGTTTCATAGGCAACAGTTACATTATTGAGAGTTTTACCACTAACTAACTTGATCGGTTCTTCAATATCAAAGTATTTTGTCTCAACAATACCCACAGATTCTTCATTCATTTAAAACACCGAAACTTCTAATTTTTCCAAAGCTACCTTAGCAGCTGCTTGTTCTGCTTCTTTTTTGCTTCTTCCTTTTCCAACACCCATCACTTCACCATCCACCATTATTGACATAAAGAATGTCTTTTCATGAGGGTGTCCGAATTCATTTAACATTACATAGGACACTTCCACTTCCTGTGCATCCCCATATTCCTTCATTGCAGATTTATAGTCCCTGAAGAATATTTTTTCCTCATCAATATATTTAAAAATATATTTTGTCAGAAAATCCTTTGCAAATTCAATACCCTGATCAAGGAACATTGCACCCAAAAATGATTCAAATATGTCTGCAGTAATTGACAGCACTTCATTTTCAGTCAAATATGGATCTTCAGTATCTATTTTAAGATACTTTGGCAAGTCCAATTCATGAGAATAGTAAATCAATGCATTCTGACATACATAATTTGATCTCAGTTTGGTTAACTTTCCTTCCCCATAGTGAGGATATTTTTTGAAAAGATATTCTGAAACCAATAAACTTAATATGGAATCTCCTAAAAACTCCAATCGTTCATAATTATGCTCCAAATCATTTTTTGAACTGTATGAGGTATGCATAAATGCTATCCTATATAATTGTTCATTTGTTGTATCAATTCCAAATCTTTCAAATAAATTCATAATAAAGCCCAGACTTATTTAATAATATTAATAATTATGAAATTTGAATTATATATAATTATTATATAACAATAGTTATAAATATTACTCTTCAAATGCTCTTGCTCTTTTCTTTTAAATATGAAACATCAAAGTAGTAATAAAAAGGATTTGGTACTATGATAATAAATTGGCAAGAAGAAATTACAAAAGTCGACCCAGACATAAAATTCAGAGCCCAAGGCGGATGGCTAAAAACAATAGACGAACTAGACAAAAGCGTCAGAAACGGATATTCCCTTGTCGGAGATTTCGTCCAAGCCGGAAACTTTGAAGCAGAATACAGTGAAGGAATTTATCTTGACTGCAATAAGGAAGGAACCGCTAAAAAACCGCAGCAGGACTACAGATTATTCCGATTCAGAGACGGCAAGGTAAGATTGCTTGACATGGTAATCGATGCTGGCCAAGGCTGGGCAGTTGATTTATGGGATGCCGTCGAAGATGAATTATAAAAAAGAAAAAAGAGGAATCAATCGGAAATTGTATAATTTGGCTTAAACCTAGAAAATCCCATAAGTTGCACATCCATTATGGAATCTAGGGAAATTTGTCCCTGCAAGAGAATAATCTTGTGAGCCAAATTCTGTGGGAGGCTTCCACCTTTCCCATCAACCATTCCTCTAAAAGCAACAGGAACTTCACCAGTATCACCAATGTCAATGGTTAATTTTTCAGAAGTCTGTAAATCTTCAAAGAATCGTTCAACATCAATTGCTTCAAAGACTGGAGCAACATAGCTTAAAGCCATCAAGGCATTCTTATTTTCACGGATATGAACTCTTCGCTGATCCAATTGCATTTCTTCGGAAGAATCTCTTTTTCGAATGACAATCCTATCTGAAATTTCATCATCAAACATGATTCACCTAGTCAATATGACAGAACTCACAGCAGGCACATGTTGGTGCGAAATAGGAGTCATCAGGTTCAACGATAGCTTTCTGCGCAAATAGTGTAATGTTGAATTTAGGTTCATATTCCTGACTAATTTCCTTAGTCATTGGAGACAATCCCCTATAGTATACCGGCCTGTAACCAGTTTGTGAAATGTCAAAGTAGAATTTTTCACCTGTTGCAAATCTATTGAAGTATTCTTCAAGTTTCAATGCTTGTTTTGGAGTGATTGAAAAAGTGAATCCCATTGTATCATCACTTCTTTGCCTGATTCCTGCATTGGAAATGTCTACAGCCAATATGTCATCTTTACCTCTTACAAAAACAACACAGTTTTCTAAATTTACATCGTTTTCTTTGGCAATGTCCTTTAATTCAGTCATATTAGACCTCCTAAAATTTAGTCATACCTAAACTATGTATAACAATTAATTGTTAATAAAGTTATCTAAAAAAAGTAGTTTATAAAATATGCAGTAATTGAAAAGTTACTTGAAAAAATAGATTTGAGAGAAGATTATTGGAATAATCTTCATGGTTTTAACCAACTTATACTAATCTTTGTCTAGTAGTTGGTTTTTTGTTTTGCCAGCTGTATCGTCTTAGTTTTTTGGATTTACCAAATCCGCAAGAAGCACAAACTTTTTTACGTATGTGATAAGTGTTTCTACCACATCTTCTACATCTGATATGGGTCTTTTTATTCTTTTTACCCATTGATGGAGTACCCTTTGACATTGATACACCTCCTCCCTATTTGTCGTTGAAAATATAATCTCGAATAAGTATTGAATAATATTTATGGTGAAATATAAACAATATTGTCTCCTCTGATGAGTACAACACCGAGTCTTCTGGTTACTTCTCCGTCTTGTAACTCTTCTGCATCATTAAGAACCAAATTCATGTGTAAATCAAAGCTCTTAAGTATACCTCTAAATTCACGATCTCCTTTAAGTTTTATTAAAACTGGAGAATCCACAGATTTTCCTAATGCGTCAAGTGGTCTTTGAACATTTTGTCCGCTCATTATATCACCTTATATTATCAAAAATTTTAGTTTTTAATTTGAATTTGAAATTCATAATATAATCAAGTTAAGATAAGACAAAACCTAATTAAAACTAATACTAATAATTATAAATAACCTACTATATAAATGTTACCTTATTTTAGGCCAAAATAATGAAAAATTAAAGCCGATATTAAATAATTACCAAAACAACTATTTAAAATACTCGTCAAATGCTCTCTGACTTTGTTTATATTGACTAAAAATAAATCTACTATTACAAACCATCACCAGGCTTACACATGAAATTCAATGAAGAGAAATATATCGACCTGATTCTATACATACTGTTCAAATGTTCAAATAAACCTAATTTGGGCAAGACTGTCCTTTGTACAGTGATGTATTTCATTGATTTCAACTACTATGAGATTTATAATCGATTTTTAACAAAGGAAACCTACATCAAATCAAGAAGAGGTATAAAACCTAAGCACTTCAGAAAGATCACGGAAAATCTTATATCCAAAAAGCAGCTGTTCATGCGAAAGGAGCCCTACTACAACAGAACAATACACAAGTATTATCCGACAGTCATTCCAACCCTGAAATTTAGTCCGGATGAGCTAATGGTCATTAATTCATGCATTGACAGGCTGACAGACAGCAACGCAAGTACAATAACAAAATATGCATGGCGAGATAAACCCCTAACCAAAGCCAACATGAATGATGAAATAAATTATGAAGACGTATTCTTAAGAGTTAATGAATAGTTTTATTTAATCGAAATACAAAATATTATTCATTAATATATTGTGGGATAAACATGGCTATAAAAGTTAAAAAAAGAAATTTCTTAAAAAAGAAGAAAATTAAAGAGATAAAATCACAATTAGGCGAATATGGAGAATTGCTTCAGGGAAAGAAAAATGTAGAGATACTTGAAGCAGAACCTAATTCATTTATTTTAGTAGATGGCGAACCATACATCATAATCATCGATGAAAAACCGTTCCCAACACTAAAGGCGACCCTTGCAAATGAAATCGATGCAAAAACAGTCACTGTCGATATGGGAGCCATCAGATTCGTGAGCAATGGTGCAGACATAATGAGTCCAGGAATCGTAGCAACATCCGAAGGCGTCGAACCTGGAGACATCGTTTTAATCATAGATGAAACCCATGGAAAACCACTGGCCATCGGAGTGAGCTTAATCACCGGCGAAGAAATGGTTGAAAACAATTCCGGAAAAGCAGTAGAAACAAAACATTATGTCGGCGATGACATCTGGAACTTTGAAATATAGGTGCGTTAAAATGGCAGAGCTAAGATACAGGGCAGGAAATATCAAAAACCCACAAGTTCACAAGGTTGGAATAATAGCACTTGGATCCCACCTGGAAAACCATGGCCCAGCCCTCCCAATCGATACCGACGCTAAAATCGGAGCACACATTGCATTTCAGGCATCACTTATAAGCGGAGCCAAATTTTTAGGAATCATCTTTCCAGCATACGAATTGGATACAATAGACCATGGAGTTCACGTTTCCTTGGACGTTCTAAAGGAAAACGTTATCAACACACTAAATTCCGCAAAGAAATTCCTAGATATAGAAAAGGTCGTCATCGTCAACGCACATGGCGGAAACATTCCACTGATGGCAGAGCTATGGGACATTGAAGACAAGACTGACTTGTCAATCACATTCAACAATAAGGTAATATCATCAGAAGGCCCACATGGTGGCAGCGGAGAGCTTTCAATGGCCAAGGTTTTAGGCATCGTCAACGAGGAAGAAGTTGCAAATCAGGCAAATGTCAACGAATATGAGGAAGTTGGCCTACATGGATTCAGCCAGGCACGCAAAGATGACCCTAACATCGAAGAAGGTGCAAGAGACGTTGAAGAAAACGGCGTTTATGTTGATGAAGATTACGGAAACAGACTGTTTAGCCTAGCTATTAACTCAGTACTGTTTGATATTGAAAAATTATTGGATTTTTAAAAAAAAAGAAGAAAGTGATTATTTACCACTTTTAGAATTACCAGATGATTGATCAGAATCATCAGAATGACTCTCTGATTGAGTAGTAGATTCAGAAGTTGTTGTTTCAACTTGTGACTCTTGAGTTGATGAGTCGGAATCATCCGTAGTAGTCTCTACTTCTGGCTCATCGGATTTTGAGTCATCATCACTTGATGAATAATCATTGGAATAATCATAACTTGAAGACTGATAATCGCCAGTATCGGCATTTTCTATTACTGAAAGATTGTCTAAAATCCCACCAGACTCACTTTCATTTGGTAAAATTGATATTGGTCCGGTCATGGATGCGAAAACAGTGGCTAAGCAAAATGCAACGCATGCCACAATAAATATCACTAGAACAGTAGCTGATCGACTTGACAATTTTAACACCCTTAAAAATTTACTAACAATAATATATTTGATTAAATATATAAAATTATTGATAACATGAAAACTATAAAAAAAGCAGTTCAAAGCGAAATAAATGTAAAGAAATCACAGTTTATTTGCTCTTTATTTCCAACCAGAACAAAAAAGGAATCAAAGGAAATAATCCAGAAGCTAAATCAGCAATATTCAGATGCAACCCATAACTGTACTGCATACATTGTAAGTGACGGTGAAGGCTTTGACGATGACGGAGAACCTGGAGGAACTGCTGGAAAGCCAATGATCAATGTTTTAAGGAAAAACGAGCTTCACAATGTGACTGCTGTCGTTACCAGATATTTCGGTGGAATAAAGCTAGGTGCCGGGGGACTTGTAAGGGCATATTCAAAATCAGTCATGGAAGCCATCGGCGAGGCCGAAATTCTTGAAATAGAGGAATATGAAGTCTACACAATAACATTTGAATACTCAGAAATAAAAATGGCTGACACAGAAGTCAGAAACAATAATCTGGAAGTCATAGACAAGGACTACTCAAATAAAGTCAGTTATGATATCGTATCAAAAGACAACAGAGACATTCTAAAAATATTTGAGAAATACTCTGGAAAAATAGAAACTAATTTTAAAAATAAGCAATTTTTGGAAAAAAATTAAAAGTGAAGAACTTATTGTTCTTCAAAGTTTGCTGCAGGTACGCCACAAACAGGGCATACGTAATCTTCCGGTAATTCGTCTTCTTCTAAAACAAATCCGCATACTTTGCAAACGTAAGCCATTGAATACACCTAGTCTACTTTTTCGAACATGTCAGCGGTTGCGCCACACATAGGACATTTGTAGTCTTCAGGTAATTCATCGAATTCTTCGGTTACGTATCCGCAAAGTTTACATTTAAATTTTGCCATATTTAACAATCTCCTTTAAATTGTATAATTTTTTTAATAATATTTTATTTATTAGTAATATATAAAACTATTTAAATTTTTTCAAACATCGCCTTTGCCATACGGCATTTTGGACATTTGAATGAAGCAGGCAAGTCTTCGAATTTGGTTCCGGCAGGAATATTCAAACCTTCTTCATAATTGTCTTCATCTAAAACATATCCGCAGATTTTACATTTGTATTGAGCCATACTATATCTCCTTTAAAATCAGAACCTGTTTGGAACTTTCAAGTGATCCGGAAGCGGTTTGATACGGGCAGGTGTTCCGATTGCCAGATAGAATGGTGGAACTGAATGTATAACAATAGCTCCCGCAGCAACAATGGAACCCTCTCCAACTTCCACATTGGACAGAAATGTTGTGTTACCCCCAATGGAAGCTCCACGTCTCACTTTAGGTCCTTGCAATTCATAGTTAATTCTTACAGGATATTTATCATTTGTAAAACAAGCACAAGGTCCGATAAATACATTGTCTTCAATTACAGAATTGGTTGGAATATATACATTGGACTGAATGCTGACATCATTTCCAATAATCACGTCCCCTTCTATGACAGTATTGGTTCCGATTAGTACATCATCACCGATGTTGGTGTTCTCACGGATGACAACATTGTGGCCTGTCCTGAAATTGTCTCCAATCACCACATCATTGTAGATGATTGAATTTGACCTGATTGTGTGGTTTTTACCAATGACAGGAGGTCTTGAATTCGGAGCATATTCGACACCGAACTGAATGTTCTGGTCGGCAGGGAACTTTAATTCCGGTTTTGACAGGTCAGGTTTTACGGATTCCTTTTCAATTACTGGTCTTTCATAGATGATTTCATCAATTTCCTCTCTTTGAGGTTGTCTGTAGAAATTATCCTGTCTTTGATATGTTGGTTCTTTAGGTACCGGTCTTGGAGGCTGAGAGTATAATCTGGTATCCCTTACGTCAGCTACCTGAGGTTGCCTTTGTTGAGGAGGATAATAAGGATTATCCCTGACTTGTTCGTAAGGTTTTTCTCTATTTCTCGCTTGCTTATCATCAAGACTTTGTGAAAATCTAACCATATTATCAAACCTTTCTTTAATTAAAATTAATTTGTTAATGAATTAATTTATGTTTTTAATTAGTATATATACTAAGTGGTTTAATTTAGTGCATTATGACAAAATTAGAATTCATGTTA
>JAFUIW010000046.1 GCA_017473945.1 Methanobrevibacter sp.
TTAGCGAATTAGGAGGAAAGTCAAATGCAAGAAGAAGTGCATGATTGGGATGAAAGTAAAGTAGAAAGTGAAGTGTATAAATGGATTTTGGAAAATAAAAAAGGCAGTAAGGACCCCCATCTTGAAGCTATAGTAAATGGAACATCTATAACCGTTAAATTAGATAAAAATGCTACTGGTGATATTTTAGTAGATGTGAATGATAATGGTCATTTTGCTAAAATCAATGAGGGTATTGCTAAAATTAATATTCCTGGTCTTGAGGAAGGCGTATCTTATCCTGCTACTGTTACATATAAAGGTGATACTAATTTCGCTGAATCTGAAACTACTGTTAACATTGTGGTTCCAATAGTGAAAATTGAACTGAATAATCCAAATTTATCTGTTGATGTTGAAGATAATGTTATTTCTGTTTCAATTGATGAGGATGCTACTGGTGATATTTTAGTAAATATTAATGATAAAGGTTATTTTGCCCAAATAAAAAATGGATCTGCTATAATTGAGGTTATAGGTCTGGAAGAGGGTAAAACTTACACTGCATCTGTTATTTACAAAGGAGATAATTATTTTGAGGAAGCAGAAATTAAAGCGGATGTTACTATTCCTATAAAACATGTTGAACTTAAAAATTCTAATCTAAATGTTATTGTTGATGGAGTAGTTATATCTGTTTCTGTTGATAATGATGCAACTGGTGAAATTTTAGTTAATATTGATGGTAAAGGTTACTTTGCTGAAATTAAAGATGGTAGTGCGGTTATTGATGTTTCGGGTCTTGATGATGGAAAAACTTACACTGCCTCTGTATATTATAATGGTGATGATAATTTTGATAAAGCGGAAACCACTGTTGAAGTTATTATTCCAGAAAAACCAAAACCAACTGAGGATTCAATTTCTAAACTTGAAAAAGTTGATGCTATTCTATTAAAGGTGGCTTTGATTCAAGCTTTAAGAAATAGTGAAGAAATTACTCCTGAAATAATTGTAAATTATTTGGAGTTGTAAATAATGGCAATTCATAACTTTTCTGAAATTGATGATTTAAAAAAAGCAATTGAAAATGATTTAGTTGATTTTAATATATCTGCTGCTCGTTTTCCTATTCGTTTTATTTTTTTAAACTCTCATGAGGAATTAAAAGAAATAGTTGATTTATTAATAGATGATGCAAAAAAGATAGAATTAAGTTCATTTCTTCTTTCTGAAAATAGTTGGTTTTCTGTTGATCAGATATTGAATGAAATTGAAAAGATTAATGAGAATTCAGTTATTGTTCCTCTATCTGAATATATTAGATTTCTAGAAGATGAAAATTTCCAAATGATTTTAAAGGATTTAGCTCTGATTGAGAATAAAAATTTTAAATTATATATTCCATTAGTCGGCCTTTGGGAAAGATTTGATGATTTATTCTGGAAAAAATTTGATAGAAAAGAACATTGGGCTCCTGTATGGAAATTAAATACTCCCAATAAACAAATTAAAATTTATCAAGTAAATTTTGAGTTTAATGATAAAATAAAAACTAATGATATTAAATTAGTTTCAACTACCAAGCAATGGTTTGAGCTATGGAAAACTGATAATATTAAAGAGGTTATTTCACTACTTAAATCGTTATCAATTTATTTCCCAAATAGTCTTCCTGATTTTACGTTCGTTCAAGAGATTATTGACACTCCAAAAGATTATTTATCTAAAATTTTTGAAATGAACATAAATATTCAGTATAATGAAGAAGAAAAAGAATATTGGGACAAATTATTAATTGATGTAAGTAATTTAAACAAAAAGAATATTTCTCTAAGGGATATTTTCACTGAAAAATTCTTTATTTCTGATATATCTGTTCTTAACTGTGAAGATTTCTTAAATTACTATTTAAATAATATAAATAATCGTTATAACCAATGGTTAATTAAAAATATTTTCATTGAATCAAGAAAATATAAAAATACATATCTTGCTCATTGTTTCAAATCAATGAAAAAAATTAGTAACAATAATTTGGCTAGAAAGATATTTTTAGAAATTTTTAAACTAGATTACAATGAAGATTTTTTAACTGAAAGAAGAAATTTATTAAGTTATTTAAACAAATTTGATTTATCTTTTGCTGAAAATGAGCTTCCAAATGAGTTTAAAAATATTGAACAATACAATTACAAACAACAATTAAATTATCTAACTTCATCAACTCTCACTGAAAAGTCTAAAATTATTGAAATTGTTCAAAAGAATGGTTTAACTAATATTATGAGTGATTTAAAAGTTATTTTTCCAGATTTATATCATTATTTGGATTGGAATTTAACTTTGAGTGGGGATATACAACCATGGATTTTTGATTATTTTAAAGAATATAATTCATCAAAAGTTTTAAATTTCAAATCTGAAAAATTAAATTCAATTTTATCAGAAAAAAATAGTCCGGATAATTTTTATGAATGGTATTTTGATACTAATAAGAGTTTCAATGATTCAAACAATTATGTAATATGGATTGATGCATTAGGTGCTGAATGGTTGCCATTATTAACATATTATCTGAATGTATATGGTAAAAATAATAATAAACATGTTACATTCAAATCGATTAATTCTGTTAATTTACCTAGTGCTACTGAATTTAATAAAGTAGATGCTGATAAAAAAATAGGTAATTTAGATGAATATATTCATAAAAACCATTATAACTATCCTCAATCATTATTGGATGAAATGGAATATATTAAAGAAATTGCAAAATCAGTAGTTAAAATTGATTCTCCGAAAGTGTCTATAGTTTCTGATCATGGATTTAGTTTTTTATGTACAAAAGAATTTGGAGGTTATAAAAAATACACCTTTGAAAGCTCAAAACATGAAGGAAGATATATGCTTTGGGAAAATGATGATGTATCCAATGATGATTACATGTCTACCAAATCTGGAAGTTTAGTTCATGAAAATGAAAAATATATAGTGCCTTTAAAGCATATTTCTCTATTTAATACTCCATCTCATGAAGTTCATGGTGGAGCTACTCCTGAAGAGGTGTTAGTTCCGTATATTGTTTTAGAAAATAATGAAAATTCTATTGTGGATTATGAAATTGATTCTTCTAGTTCTGAAATCAATGTTTCAATGGAATCTAGATTGCCGATCACAATCTCACCTGAACCTACTAGTTTGCCATTAGCAATCTGTAACAATGAATCATTACCTGTATTAAAAGAGGAAAATCATTTTGTAATTAAATTTAATTCACAAATGAGTAAAGGAACACATAAAATTATTATAAAAATTGATGATGAAGAAGTCGGAGAATTAGAAATAACTGTCAATAAAGGTGGAATGGCTGAGGAAAATTATGATGACTTATTTAATTAAGTTGGAGGAAAAACATGACATTAGATGATAAAATTAAAACAGTTTTCTCTGAAGAGTCAGTATATAAAAATCCTGATAAATATGGTGTTTTTGCAGGATATATTATTCCTTCTTTTGTAAAAGATTGGTTAATTAAGAGATACACTGATGAAAATGATGAATTGGATGAGTATGGTCTTAAACAGTTCATCCACAATAATTTAGCTACTAACAAAAAACATATTAAGGGGACTTTAATCACTGATAACAAGGAAGTGACATTGTTGGCTAGAATTAATGTCGAACCCGATGTTAAAACTGGTAAATTAAAGTTTTCAGTTCCTGATGCTGGTTTAAAGATGAATGAATGTGAGATTCCTGAGTATGTTGCACGTGAACACCCTGAATTGAAAGGGGGTGAAGTTTGGGGTATAATCACTCTTGATTATCTAATTCCAAGCGGAAATGAAAAAGGAGTAATTCTGCTGGAAAGGTTCAAATCATTCAAACCGTATATTGTTGATTTTGAGTATTTTTCATCAAAAAGAGAACAGTTCACACTTTTTGAATGGGTTGATTTCATAATCCGCTCAATGGAGTATAATCCTGATGGTTTTGATTCTTTCACTCAAAAGCTATTGTTCATTTCAAGACTTTTGGTTTTTGTCGAGCCAAATTTGAATATGATGGAACTGGCTCCTAAAGGTACTGGAAAATCATATGTTTTCTCTAATCTCAGTAAATATGGCTGGGTAGTAAGCGGTGGAACAGTTTCAAGGGCTAAACTCTTGTATGATATTGCCCGTGAAAGTCCAGGTTTAATCCAGCAATATCAGTTCCTGGCATTGGATGAAATAGAGACAATCAAATTCGCTGATGAAAATGAACTTAGAGGTGCTCTTAAAAATTATCTTGAATCTGGTTCATTTACTGTAGCGAAATTTAAGGGTGATTCCAATTGCGGTTTGATGGTTTTAGGAAACTTGCCGTTGGATGAAGATAGAAAACCTTTAAATAAGCAATATTTTGCAAGCCTGCATAAGTTTTTCAAAGACCCTGCATTGCTTGATAGGTTCCATGGTTTCATTGAAGGATGGTATTTGCCAAGAATGAGGGAAGAGCTTAAAATCAACGGTTATGGTTTAAACGTTGAATATTTCTCTGAAATTCTAAGTGAAATGAGAAGAAAATCTCAATTTGAATTCATTGTAAGGCAATTGCTTGATATTCCTCCGGATGCAGATACTCGTGATACAAAAGCTATTGTTAAAATCGCAACTGCATATCTAAAATTATTATTCCCTAATGTTAAGAGTGCAGAAGATGTTGATAGGGAAGAATTTGAAGAATTCTGTCTGGAACCTGCAATGAACATGAGGGGAATAATCAAACATCAAATAAGTTTGATTGACCAAGAATTTACTGATCAGTTACCTGACATTAAAATGAGATAAAGTTTATAAAAAACTTTATTTTTTTCTTTTTTTTTATTAAATGAGTAATTTGTAGTGTTTTTGATGTCTAAAAAATCAAATAATATTTTTTAGCTTATTTTATTTCATGAATTCCAATAAGTTATTTCAAAAATTCTGTAAAGACCGCAATATAAAGTCAAGCACCAAAAAGGGCTATGAATCAGCATTGAGATGCTATGAAAATTTTCACAATGATTCTATTGAAAATTTATTTGATGAAGCAAGAATGGAAGAAAATGAAAGAATTCCTCTTAAAGATAGACGAATTAAAAAGAGATTGATGGATTTTAGAAGTTTTCTTTTGAACAGCAACCTGACCCCTAACACTGCAAAGACATATTTCTCAAAAGTAAAGACATTCTACTTGCACTTTGAGTTTGAACTACCTCATTTGCATAAAGCCAAATATGAAAAAATTTATGAGACTAATTACTTGGATTTGCCAACATACGAACATATACATGAGGCACTTCTTATTTCACCAATTGATGTAAAAGCGGTTATTCTTTTCATGGCATCATCGGGAACAGCCATGGCTGAAACATTATCATTGACAGTAAATCATTTTGTCTTGGCTACCCAAGATTATCATCATGGTGGATCTATAGATGATATTTTAAAAACATTGGAAAAGAAAAATAATGTAGTTCCCACTTTTTATTTAAAACGCATAAAAACTGATAAATATTATTATGCTTTTTGTTCTCCCGAAGCCAGTTTACATATTGTCAAATATTTAAAGACACGTAAAGATTTAAAACTAGAAGATCAATTATTTGATTTTACATCTTCTCAGCTATTTTCTAAGTTTCACGAAATCAACGATAAAATGAACTGGGGATTTAAAGGAAAATACCGATTCTTCAGGTCACATACCCTTAGAAAATTTCATGCATCTAACATAGGCCTTTCAGCTGAGTATATTGATGCCCTTCAAGGTAGAAGCAAAAATGAAATTCATGAAGCTTATATTAAAACGAATCCTTCCAAATTAAAGGAAATTTACATGTCTGTAATGAAAAATGTGATGATTCATGATAAGAATGAAGAAACGGTGAAAAGACAGGAATTTAATATAATAATAAATGTCTTTTTGTCTGGAAAGGAGTTTAATATTGTTTAAGTATTTTTTAATAAACGTGATTTCATTGAAAATGGAATAATTAGAATTATTCTAATTATATAAAATCACTTTTAGGTCTTGCTTCAATTCCAAACTTGGCATACATCTCTCGGGTGTGTTCATTTGATTCAATTGCAAGGTATCTTTCAGAATCATCTCCGTGTGTCGGAAGAACGGCCTTTTCAAGCCAATACTTTTTGAGTGCCGGAGGCCTTTTTCCAAAGTTCCAGTATGATTCAGCTATTTTCAAGTCAGTGTTTTCCTCAATATGTTTTAAGGAGTCAAATGAAGTGTAGTATGGACTTGCAGTAATCAGGATAACATAATTGTCCTTGATTAAATCAACCAGGTCATGTTCGTATTGGCGCTTTTCAATCTTTCCGGGAAGTCTTTCAAATCTGATTGCCCATGAATTGGAAATTAAAGTGTAGTTCAAGTCCAGAAGAATGATTTTGTCCTTTGGAATTTCAAGTTTGGTTTCAGGAATTTCATCTTCTGTGTCACTTTCAATCAGCCTTTGACCGCAGTTGAGGCAGTACTCTTCAGTTGGATCGTTTTCGGTTTCGCATGCCGGACAAATCATTTCATCACCTTTTGTAAGTAAGTCTGGTTAAATAAGTCTAAAAAGTAATCATAATCATCATTTGAATTATATTTTAAGTTGTATTTTGCATTTCCTCCTGTGGATTTATCTGAAATGTCAATTGTATCTTTTGCATTATCAAGACTGTCTGAATAAATGTAAATGTTAAATCCTGATTTTAAAAATACAACTACACAAATGAGCTTGTCATTTACTCTTAAAGAGAACTGATCAACCATTGGTCTTATTTTAACATCATCGAACTCATTTAAAATGTTATCTTTTAGGTTAAAGTATAAATCTTTCATATATTCAGATTTATCTTCAAGAAGCATTTCCTCTGTAATTTTCAGTTCATCTAAATCGATTTTTAATGTTTTGAGTTCATTAGTTTTTAGATTTAGATATTCTACTTTACCATCATCAAATAGAGAAACCTGCCATAGGGATATATTGTCCTTTGCATTTTCAATTTGTGTTTCGCTGATTTCAGGACCAATAATCATAATTTGAATGTTTTCAAATTTGACAGTTTCATCAACAAGTTTAGCGTATTCATCATCATTTTCCAAAATCAAATCATGATATCCCTGAACTTGATTTAAAACATTTTCATCTAGTTTGTTTTTATATTCGATAATGACAAATGAACTTGTTTTTGTGTCAAATGCAAGGTTGTCAACCCTTAATCTGTTTATCTGTTTTTCAGATGCAACTAGTTTAAGGCCAAACAATTCTTTCAGATGTTTTTGAGTAAGCTGGTGCAGGCTATACTCATTTTCAAAGGGGATTTTTCGAGTCATGATTGTATATTTAATGGTAATGGTATTTATACACAATTTATGTGGTTGGGATTAGGTAATGTTGATATGTCAATTTTATCAATTCATTTAGATAAATTATTTATTTAAAATGGTATAAAGTTAGGTATATAAAATTTAGGGAATGTTATTATGCCGGAAATGTGGATGGTACGCGCAGGTGAAAACGCTTATTTAATTGATGCTTTTAAAGATTTGAATGTTGTAGCTATAGGATGGGAAGTTGGAGACCTATCCGGTAAATCTCCAGATGAAATTAAACAGATTATGAAAGATACATATCCTAAAGCAAGCAATACCAGTTTGGGAAATAATGCAGCACAGGTGATAAAGTTCGTTTGCGACTTTAAAATTGGGGATTATGTAATTTCATATAGTCCTCTTGACCGTAAATATCTGGTTGGCATTATCACTTCCGATTATTATTTTTCTGATAAATTGGCCGATAGGGTTATATTAAATAAATACGGAGATTTTTACCATAATATCCGTGATGTTAAATGGATTGGGGAGACAAATAGGGATGATTTAAAAGACACTGCCTCAAAGCCTTTAAAAGCAATCATGACTATTTTTAATGTAAATTGGAGTGCAAAAACTGATATATTAAAAAAAATGAATCCTGGTAAAATCGAATGGACAGATTTCTATATGGAATTTGCAGACAAATTGCTTGAATACAAAAACAATAGAAAAGCTCTGATAAGTAAAATTTATAAAATTTATGATGATTTGGATTTGAAAGTACCTAATTTGGGAGGAGATGTTGTTATAGGGGATGTGACAATCCCTTTTGATATGGATCCATTCACTATTTTTGCTCTGTTTAATAATCACAGTTCAACAGAACGAAGAATCAGGTTTGTTGAAAAAATTAAAGAGGAGTTTTCAATTGAAAGTGATGCGCCATATACATTTCATGGCATTGCTTTAGTGAATAACCTTAAAGCAACATTTTATTGGTCCAGTGAAGGCAGAAAAGAAGATGATGTTGATAATCTGTGGAATCTTTTTGAATGTGCTTTGAATTTTTCATCTGAGACTGTTGACCAGTTTTGTTCCATATATGATAAAGTAATTAATCAAAAGGGAATATTGTGGAATATTACTATGGGTTTAAATTGGATTCGTCCATTCAATTTCATTAATCTGGATGCAAATAATAGGGAAACTTTGTCTAGTGATGAAATATTTCCTGATGAATTGAAAAATGAAATAAAATCTTTAAAACGACCTCCAAAAGCTGAACAGTATCTTCATATTTGTGATGAGGTAATGTCAATATTACGAAACACTGATAAATTTAATAATTTACCTGAATTGTCCCATGGGGCTTATGTGTCTAAATTAAATGGTAATGATGATGAGTCCGATGAAGGAATTGGTGACAGTGATGTTAGACCAACACATTACTGGCTGATTTCACCGGGTGCAGGTGCTTCATTTTGGGATGACTTTTATGAAAATGGGGAAATGGGCATAGGTTTTGATGGAACCGGTGATTTAAATCAATATAACTCTAAAGAAGAACTGAAACATAAATTCCAGGAAATGCATAATGATAGATCCAGCCACAAAAACAATGTTCATGCCTGTTGGCAATTCGTTCATGATATGCAGGTTGGAGATGTAGTATTTGCAAAAAATGGTATGAGTGAAATAATCGGTCGTGGAATCGTTGAATCAGAATACCAATATGATGCAAGCAAACCTTATCATAAAATCAGGAAAGTCAGATGGACCCATAGAGGAAATTGGCCAGCCCCTGAAAAATTGCCAATGAAAACATTAACTGATATTACCATTTATACTGAATTTGTCAATAACATCAAAGAGCTGTTTGTTAGTGTTGATGAAGATGAACCTGAAATTGAGGAAATTGAATATCCAGTTTATGATTCTGAAAAATTCTTAGAAGATGTATATATTGATGAAGATGATTATCAAACTCTTGTGAAATTGCTTGAAAACAAGAAAAACCTAATTGTTCAAGGAGCTCCTGGTGTCGGTAAGACTTTCATGGCAAAAAGATTGGCATATTCAATGATGGGAGTAAAAGATGTTGAAAGAGTCATGATGGTGCAGTTCCACCAAAGCTATTCCTATGAAGATTTTGTAATGGGTTACAGACCTTCAAAAGAAGGATTTGAGTTGAGAAACGGATTATTTTACAACTTCTGTAAAACGGCTGAAGAAGACTCTGACAATGATTATTTCTTCATTATCGATGAAATTAATCGTGGAAACATTTCCAAAATCTTCGGTGAACTGTTCATGCTTATTGAAAGTGATAAGAGGGGAGATAAAAACAAGATACAGCTTTTATATTCTGATGAGCTCTTTTACATTCCTAAAAATGTCCATATTATAGGTCTGATGAATACTGCAGATAGAAGTTTGGCAATGCTTGACTATGCACTAAGGCGTAGATTTGCATTTTTCGATTTAAAACCGGGATTTGACTCAGACGGATTTAGAAAATATCAGGAAAAACTTTCAGACAACAAATTCGATAAATTAATCGAAGTCATGAAAGAACTCAATCATGACATTAAAGAGGATGAATCTTTAGGTGAAGGCTTCAGAATAGGTCATTCATATCTATGCAATATAAAAGATGAAAATATCCATGAAAAATTAAGTTATATTGTCGATTATGAATTGATTCCGCTTTTAAAGGAATACTGGTTTGATGAGAATGAAAAAATCGATTACTGGTCTGACAGATTGAGAAGTGTCCTCAATGATTAGAATTAAAAACATTTATTATATGCTTTCTTATGCATTTCAGAGTTTAAATTCCAAGGCATATAAAAAAATCGAAACGGAAGAGTTTGAAAACACTGCAGAGCTATTTTCCGAAATTCTCATAATTGGTGTTTCATCCCAGATCAAACAGGGTCTTGTAAGGGATTATATTGATGTTACCGAGACTACTTCATCACTTCGCGGAAAAATAAATATCACAGAATCAATTAACGAGCAAAGCTTTATCAAAGGACAGCTTAACTGTACTTATGATGAATTTTCAGTCAACTGTTATCTGAACCAGATTATCAAATCAACATTGAATCTGCTGGTTAAAAGTGAAATTTCACAAGTCAGGAGAAAGAAACTTAAGAATCTGCTGATGTATTTTGCCGAAGTGGATTTGATTGACTTGAAAAATTTAAACTGGAAAATACGCTTTGACAGAAACAATCAGACATACCGACTTCTGATTGGAGTTTGTTATCTGATAGTTAACGGTCTGCTCTTTTCTGAAAAATCCGGAAATGCAAAACTTATGGAATTTCTGGATGACCAGAGGATGAGCAGGCTTTATGAAAAATTCATTTTGAACTATTACAGAAAGGAGCATCCTGAAATAAAAGCTCATTCTCCACAGATTCCATGGCAGATTGATGAGGGAATTGATTTTCTTCTTCCAAAGATGCAGACTGATGTGACTTTGGAATATGAAAACAGAATCCTGATCATTGACGCAAAGTATTACGGCCGCAACTTACACAAAAACTATGGAAAAGATATACATCACTCTTCCAACCTTTATCAGATTTTCACATATGTTAAAAATAAGGAGTTGGAGCTTCAAGCAAACGACTATGAAATCAGTGGGATGCTGCTTTACGCAAGGACAACTGATGAAATCCAGCCGGACAGTGACTATGTGATGAGCGGCAATAAAATTTCAGTAAAAACACTGGACATTAACCAAGACTTTAAAAAGATTAAGATGCAACTTGATTATATAGCAAAAAATTTTCAAGGTGTTGAAAATGGATGAGAAAACAAAAACAAGACAAAAGGAACTGACAGACCTGGTATCCGGCTTTTGCAGGCAATTCCTGGACGGGGAATATGAAGATTTATGCGTCAGGCTTGTTGAAAAGCTCGGACGCAAACGTGAAGTGCCGTTCAAAAGAGGAAAAATTGAAAACTGGGCAAGCGGAGTTGTATACACCATTGGCCAGCTCAATTTTTTATTCGACGATTCATTCGACCCTTACGTAACTCCTGATGATATATGCGGTCATTTCAAAACAAAAAAGTCAACCGCATCAAACAAGGCACGTGACATAAGAAAACTCCTGAATCTGAAACTGGGAAATGATGAGTTTTCAACCGAACTTGTCAGGGAATTTGACCTTTCATCACTGGGAGGTGACCTGAGCCAGGTAAAGACACTGGACGGTGCCCTGAGGACTTCCAACTTGAGAAATTTAGGCAATGTGTTTAGAAGCGTATTCTCCGACAACAGTGATGTGGACAATGTCAGAAACGATGAGCTGAGGCAGCTCATAAGCGATATTTTTGAATCTGAAGGGGAATACATTCAGGACTCTCACATGAAAAGGCTTTACACTCTCCTGAAATCTTCGGTTTTCATCTCACCGTCATGTGGTGCCGGAATACTGTTTGTAAGCGATACCACCGGTGGCGTTAGCGTTCCCGCATTTACAAGCATGGATGAATATAACGTTGAGTTTGAAGGTGGAAATATTGAGCCTGTTTCATGGCATTTCTCCAAAATGCTCGGTTATATGGAGGCCAACAGCGAGCTTGAAGGCATGTTTATAAATCCCGGAATCGACAATTTCTTCGTTTCTAATGAAATGATACTGGATATATTATTGGGATAATAAATGATTCATTTAACTTGATTGGCGGAGAGGTTAAAATAGAAAGTGTTGTCTTAGAATATATGATTTTTGATTGGCATTGAATTTGGCGTTGGGATTTAAGACAATTAATATTATAAAAAAAACAACTGTTTAACAAAAAGTTTAACTTATAATGAGGTGATGCAATTGGCATTAAAAAGCGATTATGAAAGCTATTGTATGAGCTTGCGCTCATTGGTGTATGATTTGGATGAAATTCCCAAGGATTACTTTAAACATGAAACATTACTTATTAACGAATTGTTTTATTTGATTTTTGAGGAATTCAGGACTGTTCAGGAGGCTTTAAATTATTTAAAATCATTTTATGACATTTCCATTGTGAAGATTAAAAATAAACTTATAAGTGAAGGATATATTGAAGATGCTTTGAATATGGATATTGTTGATGAAATCCTTGACTCATACAATCCTAAAAAGCTTAAAAAAATACTTAAAAGCAATGGCCTGAAGGTTCCTAAAAAACCTCAGGACCAAAAGGAACTTATCAAACGTGAAATACCTGAAAAAATCGCTCCCCATGAATTGACGGTCACCGAAAAGGCAAAGACCTACTGGGCCGACAATAAAAACAGGGCTGATTTGTTCACTGACTGCTGCGGAGACCTTTTCTACTATCAGGAGTACTATGACATATGTATTGATAACGGTGATAAAAGCGATGGTGAAAATCTGGTGGAATTTTTAAATCTGCATTATGATTTGGCTGTTAAAAGATGTGACCATCGGGGCATAACAGATTCTTTGGAGTCAAAAGGTTATTACTATAACGTCCGCACAAAAGAATTTGAAAAAGGATGTGACGAGATTTTAAAAGAGTTTATATTAAGCGTCAATCCGATTTATTTATCCGATAAATATTATGGGGAATATGAACCGATTTCAGGTTCCTTAAACCAGAATCTCAATGCAATAGCAGATGTGTTGGCTAGGAATCATATTTTAAAACGCTTTAATGAACTATGGGGTGAATTTGAATTTGAAAGCTTATTCATTACATATGATGATGCTTCAGATTATTTAAACCGGTTACTGGACGATGAAAACGCATATGAAAAAATTAACGGAATAATTGATTTGTTCTGATTGTCAAAAGTATTTTGGATGAAAATATGGATGAGCTTTTTGCTGTTTTATCAATCGCCCATCATGCACTGGGCGACGGGGAAAATGCCTTGAAATATTTAAAAACCGCAAACAGAATAAATCCTGTATCTGCACCAATAATAATGTGAGTTTTACCTGGAAAGAAGAGAAGAGCGCATTGGATTTAATTGCTGGATTATCATCATGATTTGGAATGACTTCCTTTTGTCCAATATTTTATAAGTGGTGGCAGACGTATGAAGTTTCCATATGATTCAACATGCCTGATGGAATCTGAAGAATGCAGACCTGCTTAATTATCGTTTAACGTCACTAATGAATTTCAAATCTTTTTCATAGTTGAATCTTTTGACTTTTTGAGAGCAGGTGCGATATTTCCGGATAATGTCTGGGTGTTGGCCTGCCCACATGTCATAATCCTCATAGCCGTTTTCATCAATGATTGCAATTATGTCCAGATCCATTCTTGAGCATGCATTTGCATACACTACAGGTTTTTCATCTTCGATAACTAAGAAGTAAGATATCCATCCGAAAGGTATATAAAATGCCTCCTCCTTTTCCAATAACTTTTCTGTTATTTTGATGTCATCTATCTGGTAAGTTTTTTCATTCAATTTTTCTTTAAGGTATTCATGAAACTTTTCTTCAACTTTTTTTAAATCATACATCCTGTATCTCCTATATTGGTCTTAACTATATTTTCTTAGCTCTCAATGCGATATGAGAGTAATTAATCATGCAAAAATTATTTGTCTTTTTTCATCTTAGTATAATACCCATATATAAACTATTACTATCCAATATATAAATTATGATGAGAATAATTTGCCTATATTGTAAAAATTGTGGTGTTGAACTTGGAGATGACAGCAAATTTTGTCTTGACTTCTAGGAAAAGCATTTTAGAGAGTGAAAATCGGATATGATATGTTATTACAGGAACATGATTCAAAAGAAGTTTTATCAACACAATGTGTTTCATTAAGTCCCTGCTTGCACTAAACCATTTTTACGCAAATTATATTTATCAAAAAATGAGGTATAAAAAATGAAAAAATCAAATATTTTTTTAATTGTTTTGGTTTTCTGTTTTGTATTCAGCGTATCGAGTGTTGCTGCAAGTGATTTAAATGACACAGCAGTAGCCAATGAGATTACAGACAATCAGGACATGCAGGCAATTTCAAATGATGAAAATACACAAACAGCCCTACAGTCAGATGATGAATCTGTGGATGTGGAGCCAGTTAAGGAATCAACAAAAATCAGCGTAAAAACAGTAACCGGAAAAGAAAAGTCCAAGGTCAAAATCAAGGCAACCGTCAAGACATCATCAAACACTCCTGTTGCGGGAGTTAAAGTGACTTTAAAAGTTGACGGGAAAAAATACACTGGAAAAACCAATGCAAAGGGCGTTGCATCCATAACAGTTAAAATTCCAAAAACCAAAATCGAAAAAGAAACTGCAAAAACCAAAAACAATGTAGTGACCAAAACAACAGTATACAAAAAGACATATAATTGTGTGGCAAGTGTGGAAGCTAGTGACAATTACGAGTCCTCTTCAGCAAAGTTCAAGGTGATTTCCAAGAAAGCCAAAAAGGTTCAAAAATATAAAATCATCAAAAAACAGGTTAAAACTATAACTGTTTCATATAAATATTTGGGATTTAAGAAGAAAACTTCAGGTCAATATGTGGTTGGAGTCCTTCATGAACAGCAGGAAGGAAACAGATTAAGCATCATTGTTGGAAATAAGCTGGTGAAAAAGGTCATTAAATTTTCATCCAAGGTTTTTTACAAGGCCAACGGTAAAAAAATCTATATTCCAAGCAACAAATGGTTGAAAAGCAAACGCAGTGGTGATATTCATGAATATTACTACAATGGCAATGCCAAAATGTATGTAACCGTCAAATACACTGCAAACACTTATAAAAAAATTTAGCGAAGATATTTGAAATTCGCACAATACTATTAGTTTGGTTGTGGCACTTAAACACTGAGTGCCCTTATTTTTCTTTTTATGATTGACAATTGAAATTGATTTTTTATTGCCTAAAATGCAGACTGATGTAACTTTGGAATATGAAAATAAAGTCTTAATCATTGACGCAAAGTATTATGGCCGCAACTTACACAAAAACTATGGAAAAGATAATACATCACTCTTCCAACCTTTATCAGATTTTCACATATGTTAAAAATAAGGAGTTGGAGCTTCAAGCAAACGACTATGAAATCAGTGGGATGCTACTTTATGCAAGGACAACTGATGAAATCCAGCCGGACAGTGACTATGTGATGAGCGGCAATAAAATTTCAGTGAAAACCCTGGACCTTAACCAAGACTTTAAAAAGATTAAGATGCAACTTGATTATATAGCAAAA
>JAFUIW010000047.1 GCA_017473945.1 Methanobrevibacter sp.
AATGCTGACTGTTTCTCCTGCAGATATGTTTTCAGGGACTGTCAGGTTAAGAGCACTATCCAACTTGTTTATATAAACATATATTTCATCATCCCAACCGAAACCGAAGTTTCCATATACATCATCACTATACCTGATGGACAATAACAATTCATCTTCAATATCCCATGCAGGTAACATTACGCTAGCTTTACCGTTTATGAATTCGCATGGAATTTCCATATTTCCATATTTGACAGTCAATGTGCCTTTAGCATCACTTGGCATTTCAAATGTCAGCGGATTTTTCTCTCCGATATACACTGAGGAATTGACGGAAATCTTTGGCCTTAATGTGAAACTTCCGGTAGATTCTTCAACAATATAATCATCACCGTCATATTCAGCTTGATATCTGTATTCACCTAATTTTTTAAGGTTGAATGTGATTAAGGCATCTCCGTTTTTCATATGCTGAGAAACGTTTTTAACAAGATTATCATCTTCATCATAAACATAAATCTGCAAACTTCCTGTTGCATCTGCTGGCAAGTTAAGGGACACTGTTGATTCATCAATTATATTTCCTGAGTTGAAATCAATGTGAGGTTCGACGTAAACTGTATCGGAATGTGATTTGGATGAAATGCCCTTTCCATCGAATGTTACTGTAATTTCATATTCCCCGAGGTCAACATCTGACAGGTTGAATAGAACTTCACTACCATCAAGCGCTTTTGTGTATGTTTTATCCGCTATCTTAAGGGTTACATCACCTTGCATAGGGCTGAAGAAGTAAGCTCTGATTATGTTTTCGTCACCGTAATATAGTGTACCTGTACCTTCAATTTCGAAATCATAATCTGTTTTGATGGTTGCGGATTTAGTTACTTCATCAATATTGCTGTCATTGGTGTAGACTACCTTGATATCATAGACTTCATTTAATTTCAAATCTTCCAAAGGCACATTTATGTATCTGCCATTTTCATGGAAATCAACATTTCTTTTGGCGTATTCGCTTCCGTTTACATATACAATCGCATATCCGTCAGCATCATTTGAGAGGCGAATGTATACGCTGTCCAGACCCAAAACGAAATTGGCTGGAATATTAATTGAAAGAGGAATCAATTCAACTGTGATTTCTTTTGAAGAATCTTCGAAGTATTTGTCGCCGTAATAATCGACTCTGATCTTATGACTGCCTAATGCCAAGTCTTCAAAGTACTCGCTGACATATATTTCAAAGGAATTATCGCCACCAAAATCAATAGTGTCCATTTGTTTTCCATCAATACTGACGTTTATGCGTCCGTTTGCATTGAGAGCATGTGAAATGGTTATGTAATTACCGTATTCCCCTTTGATGAACTTATTGGAACCAGATATGTTTATTTGTGTGCTTGCAGGATCAAACATTGGACGGATTGCAATATCATCGTAAAAATAATCGTCACCGTCACATTCCCAGTATAAATAAATGTCCTCGTCGAATGTGCTCATAAAAGGAGGAAGTGTAATGCTGGCGTGACCGTTTACAATGTCTACAGTCTTATCCAGAACATAATAATCATCAGATGAAACCCTGAATGTACCTGTTGCATCATCAGGCAATTCAATGGAAATAACATTATCAGTGCCGTTCAACATATAATATTCATATTTTACATTAGGAACCACATTAAAATCCATTTCTTTGCTGACACTGTATTTTCCATCATCATATCTTACTTCAATACTGTGGGAGCCTAATGAATAGTCAGCCAGTGGTATTTTAGCAACACCATTCTTTAAATCAGCAGTGATATTGTCTTTTTCATCCACAGTGATTAAAAGAGTTCCTTTTGCATCTGAAGGCAGCCTGAAATACAGACCGTCATCGGAATTGTACCTTATTCTGTTTCCTGAATAATCAAAGCCACATTTTGCGATTACATTTAATGTGGCGGTCTCTTCACCGGCATAGAACATGTCACTTTTTAAAACTTTTACTGTGATTGTGTGTTCTCCCAATCCACAGTCATTTATGTTAACTTCAGCACTACCATATTCAAGCGGAACTGTTTTGCTTTTACCATCATATTCAAGAACAACACTTTCAAGTGTGGACGGTCCTCCAATATGGATTATGAAGTCATCACCGTATTCAACTTCCCATTCATTATCACACCACATCTCAATATCATAACCTAAAGTGAAAGTGCCGCTTTTCTTGAACGGTTCATAATTTCCGTTGCTGTATTCAGCATTCCATGTATGGTTGCCGCATGCAAACTGGTCCAATTCTATGGCATAATTGCTGTCCATTCCGTCCTCGTCACTGTCAACTATAACCTTGCCGTCGACCTTGAGAATGAATCTGCCGGCCACATCATAAGGGAAATATGCCCTGATGTAATTGTCATGGTTAGGACCCAAATATGCGTCTTCATAAACTGTGAGAGAATAATAATTGTAGTCAAAAGTGAAATTTTCCTGGACTGGCAGGTAGTAGCTGCTGTCCTTATATTCAACAAAAATAGTATGTGTTCCAAAACTTAAGCTGTCGTCAATGAAATTATTGTAATATATTTCATTATCCCATGATTCAGCTTCCTTTTCAAAGACCTTGTTGTCTTTACTGTCCAGATACACATAAATGTTACCGTCAACGTCATATTGAGGAATTTCAAATGTAAATGAAGCGTCATCGTCTCCCTTTACAAATGCTGTAGTCATGGTGCTTATTCGAGCACCGCTATCCTCAAGTTCACCATCATCTGAAATGACCCCTTCAGAGTCTTCAGATATAACATCATCATTAACTGAGGATTCCATTAGGATATCCCCATTATCAATAGCCGTAGCATTGCCTGCATCTTCAGCAGCGCTAACGGCACCCAATGAAATAATGGCCAGTAAAAAAATTCCGACCAATAAAAACTTATTAATCTTCATATTAAACACATCGCATATTCAATTAGAATACAATAATAATTTATTTAGTACATAATTTATATATTTTTATGATTAACTGAAAATTATTAAAGAAAATTAAAAAAATAAGAATTATATTCATATATTTAAAATATTATTGTCATTTTAACTGTAGTTTTAAAATTAATGATGAATAATTGCATTTTTGCACACTTTTAACATTTCAATTTGAACATAAAGACCATTGACATCAAAAATGCCTTAAACTTCATAGTGAGAGGTGTATTTCAAGTGTAACACTTCTAATCGGATAAATAAGTTAAATCAATCTTAAAAATCAAATTTAAAGTTATATGCTCTTTGATTTATTGAATCAGACATTAAATTTGGTGAAAGGTAAAATGTGTGAAAAATCCAGACTTACTCGTCAGGTGTTTTAATACAGTAACAGGCAAAATATCCTCGGATAGTGCATATTGATTGGAAAAATTGTTGTTTTTGAAAAATATTTGCGTTTAAAATGAATATTTTTGAAAAGATATTGTGCGATGGGTTAAAGTTTAAAATAATGATTTAGATTAGATTGTGATTTTTCAGCGAAATCTGCCTTTTTTCGAATAAAATTCAATTCCAGAAGGAAAAAATGGATGACATCCAGGATTTTTATGTAAAATAATTTTTACATGGTGGTTGGTGAGAGATTCCGGTGAAATTTCATGGAAAAAAGTGATGGTGAGTGATCTTGAAAAATCACATCAAAAATTGAAATATTGCTCACAACGGCAATCTCGAAGACAATGATTACCTGACAATTCGGATTGTTTAGAAGTGATTCAACATCTTTTTAAATTGATTTTAATGGCCAGAGGGACATTTCCAATAATGAAAAATTTTTCGAGAAACAGCATTTTCCATGTTTTTTTAAAAAATTGGTGAGGCTGGTGACGTTAACGTTAACGTTTGTGAAAGTAAAACCCTACTTTATAAAATGAATGATATATATCCCTTAGTTGATGATGGTGTAAAAATCATGCTACCTCACGTTAACGTCAAGGTTGTGAGAGAAATAATAACTTTAAGAGTAAAAGTATGATTTAAAATGAGCTTGCCTTGATTAAATCATAGGTTAGATTTCATGGCTGAAAGCGTCAAAAAATATGTCCTGCATGTTCACATAAAAATTGCAATACATGATTGTGTCTGCATTGAAAATGACATCACAGCCATTGCATGCTGGGACTGCCTGGTACAACAGTACACCAAAAAATAGATTATGGCACGGCCACCTATTTTCAATCATAAAATTCTTTTCGAGTAACCGTGAAAAATTGCCGAGATTGCAATTATTCTTCAAGTTCCTGCTCGAGGTGTGCAATCAGTGCGTCAACCTTTTCAATCTGAAGAGCGAATTCCTCCTCTCTTGGGATACACAGAATATTTTCAAATTTCATCCCAAGAGATTGCATTAACATTTTTGCCTTTTCTATTTTTGAGATGATAGGGAGTTTGAACCATTTTTTGCTTGACAGCACAGAAAAAAATATGGCTTGAACTATTATTAATTGTCATTAAGCAACATTTATTAAAACTTGTTTTTTAATATTAAGCCATAAAAATTGATTTAAAACCATATAAAAAGATTTATATTCTTTAAAAACAAATTAAAGAGTAGGCATTAAATTGATTATGGAGATGTTGAAAAATACTATTAATTCCAAAATATATTTATAGTTTAATGTTAAAATATACTATTACACTAAGATACTTTTTAGGAGGATGTTTAATGTTAACCACAATTAAAATTAATAAAGATCTCCAGCAGCAATTGAAATTAAAAAGTGTTGAACAGGGAGTAACACAAATTGAATTGGCCAATAGGTATATTCTTGAAGGGCTTAAATCAGATTCAACACCTAACAAACCCACAATGTCACTTGAAGATATAGAAAAACTATTAAATCACGACAAACCTGAAGGAAACAATCTAAAAAAATTAAACGGTTTGATAACAACAGAAGATGAAAAAGACTATGTCACTTTTGAAAAAGAAAATGTAAGATGATATTTGTTGATACAAATTTTATAATTTCATTAATTAATACAAAAGAAAAACAACATGAAAGAGCTTCTAGACTATTGCCATACATTGAAGAAGAAAAAACCATCATTAACAGTACTGTGTTAGTTGAAGTATTAAACAGGCTCAAAAAGAGCGAATATTCACAAATAAGAGACAATATAATTGACCTATTATACTCTATGGATTATATTCATTTTTTAAAGCCTGAAGATTATGACATTTCTTTAGATTACTGCAAAAATTACGATTTTGCAGTAAACTATTCAGACTGCACCATCCTGAAAACTATCATCGATTATAATGTAGACACTATCGTCTCATTTGACACCGACTTTGACAAAATCAAAGGTATAAAAAGAATTTATCTTTAAATATTGAAAAAATAGTGCAGTACTGATATATCCGGTATTCAATAATAACTCTTTTCGAGTAACCGTGAAAAATTGCCGATATTGCAATTATTCTTCAAGTTCCTGCTCGAGATGTGCAATCAGTGCGTCAACCTTTTCAATCTGAAGAGCGAATTCCTCCTCTCTTGGAGATCCCTTCACCTTTTCGAATTTTGCCTCAAGGGATTCCTTCAACTTTTTTGCCTGCTCGATTCTTGAATTGATATTTTCTGCATCTGCCATCCAAATCACCTTTGGATAATTATATGTTTTCTGATTATTTAAAAATATTGCAATGTGTTTTGATGAAATATTTTGCTTTATGCCACTTATTTAACATATTGGCCAAACATAACACCAAAGGTGATAATATGGACGATAAGACAAAATGCTGTTTAGGAATTATTGTAATTTTTGCCATTGCAGCAGTTTTTCTCTTCTGGCCGCATCCTCAAGAGGCTTTAAAAACAGATATAGACTGCTATAGCCATGATGCTGATGAAAACGGCACCGGATTTTTGAGAATCAGCTGCTCATATTTTGAAGACAATGAAAGTGAAGTCGGAAATGACCTTGAAAATGCAACGGTGGAAGTGAACGTGACATATGAAAACAATACGACCGTCAGATATGTATTGACAACAGATTCATTCGGAGACGCTGAAATCAATGACCTGGCACCGGGAAGCTACAACATTTCAGCAAGGATTGTCGGAAATGAAAGCTATGAATCCTCCACATTCCAGAATGTGCGTGAAATTGGAGAATATGTTGCGCCAACAGAAAACGAGGACTATTCAAGCTCCTCATCTGAAGACTATCAGACTTACACCACAACAAGATACTACTGGGTTTACGTATGATTTAATCATACACCCATCTTAATTTTTTGAGCGATTAAAATGGATGACATGCTAGATGCATCAATATAATGAAGCATAAATTGCATTAACATCAATGTTTTTGAAAAACAATTCTGAATTAAAAATAGAATGTATATTGAAAAAGTCAAATTTCTCAATCTTTTACAAAATAGGAATAGATTTCTTCCTTAACCTCATTTTCTATTTTGAATCTGAAATTGACAATAGGCTGCTCTTTGTCATTGATGGTTCTGTAGACTTGTCTATAACTTATAGGAGTCAACTTGCCGATGTAGTAAAACTCGATTCCCTCATCATTGCTTTTCTGGATAAACAATTGAGTGTCAACGCCATTGTAGTTGATTAAAGGTTCAAGTTCAGGAGATGAGGTTTTCCTGTTGTTTCTACTCATCCAGTTGAATTCCGTCTTTGAGATGAAGTGATCCTCATAGTTGATTGTCTCTGAAATGTCCTCTGCCTTGTTGTAGGTTACAAAAATCGGACAGGTATTGTACTTTATCTTATATCCGCCAATGTTCTGGCCGTTCATAAAGCGCTCCCAGTTCATTATCCTCAAGACGTCCTCACGGGAGTACTTCTCATACAGCTTGAAGTCATCTTGTGATGCATAAACATTGACATACTTGAAAAATCCGTATTTGAGTGCATCATTCAGGTGATTTAGAAATACCTGGCTTGAAAGAGCAGCTCTAAAAGAGTCAGAGATTTCAAACCTGTAATCCCTGTTGTTTTTGAGGTCTTTGAAAATATCCTCATTGAATTTGAAAAAGAGATTTTCAGGCTCGTCAACAAGCCTTTCAATGGTGTTTGCCTGATATCCTTCACTGCGTTCCTTTAAATAGAAGTTAAGGCTTAAAAAGTTGATGGCACCTCTGATTGACTCAAATTGGTTTTTTAAATCAAAATTGACCTTAAGACATTTCTCAACTTGGTCTACAGTGAAATATTTGTTGTATTTAAGACATTCAAGAATGATGAGTTCGTGAGGTCTTATTCCCTTGATGAGCTTTTTGGATATGAATTTCAAATGGTCGAGATTGTCAATGTGTGAGGCGTAGTCATCATCGATTGCCTCAAGGAAATCATGATATGTCGGGAAATCATTGTGATTTAGAATAAGTTCCGGATTGAACTCTGCGTTGACGGCAAAGTCATAAAGTGAAGGAATCCTTCCAAGCTTGTATTTCAGGTTCATATACTTTTCCTTAAACAGAGCCTTCTTGTTGAAGGAAGTGTTGTTTATTGACTCATATATACGCCTTTTGGAAATTTCATCAAAGTTTATTGAAGAGGCACCCGGAATGATTCTGTTTCCTTCAATGAGATACTTTCTGATTTTGTCCTTGTCATATGACCTGTCACCTGAAAGGGCAATCGGAATCATGAAGTTGTTCCTGTAGTTTCCGATGAAATCAAGAATTACTACATACTCCTTGTTTTTGTATTTCCTCAGTCCCCTACCCAATTGCTGGATGAAAATGATTGGGGACTCTGTCGGTCTGACCAGTAAAACCTGGTTGATTTCAGGGATGTCAACACCCTCATTGAAGATGTCAACGGTGAAGATGAATTCAATCTTGTCAGGGTTTTCGTCGTTTGTCAGTCTGTCTATTGTCTCAAGACGCTTTTCCTGTGAGTCATCACCCGTAAGGACAACTGACTTGTAACCTCTCCTGTTGAATTTATCAGCGAGTAATACTGCTTCCTTTTTTCTTGAGCAGAACACCAACGCTTTTCTGCGGTTTCCTGAATATCCGTAAAACTCTGACTTTTCAATTAAATAATCTACTCTTTTGTCAGAAGCCAACAAATTGAAGTCAGTGAAATCATCATCAATTTCGCCGTTTTCAAACTCAACATCAGCAATACCGAAATAATGGAACGGACATAAGAGATCCTCTTCGAGAGCTTCCTGCAAGCGGATTTCGTGGGCAATGTTGTTGTCAAAGAGATCATAGATGTTAAAGCCGTCGGTACGTTCCGGTGAAGCAGTCATTCCAAGCCAGAATTTCGGTTTGAAATACTGGAAAATCTTCTGATAGCTCAAAGCACCAGCCTTATGAACCTCATCGATAACGATATAGTCAAAATGATCCTTTTCGAAAGTGCTGTAGACGGAATCCTTTGACATTGTCTGGATTGTTGCGAAAATGTAGTTTTTGTCAAAGTCCTTGGAGTTACCTGAAACAAGACCGAAATTATCGTGGTTCTTGAAAACGTTTTTATATGCTTCAATTGACTGTTTTGCGATTTGCTCCCTGTGGACAAGGAATAAGAATCGTTTTGGCTTGAAATCCTTAACGGCAAATGCAGAAGCGTAGGTCTTACCTGTACCAGTGGCTGAAACGAGAATCGCCCTGTTTTCACCCTGCTTGATTAGGGTTCTCAGGTTTTCTAAAAACTCCTCCTGCATGATGTTTGGAGTCAGGTCTTTTATATGCTTTTGTTTCAGCTCATCTGTGATTTGTCGGATGTGTTTGAAGCTCTTGTTGTCATTGTAGATTTTCTCATATGCAGGTAGAACATCTTCCAAATCGCTTGCCTGATTCCACAGTTCCCTGAATTCATTTTTGATTGAAGTGAGCATTTCGCCTTCATCAAGTGATGTGAACTCGACGTTCCATTCCTTGTTGACTGTCAATGCATTCATGGTGAGGTTGGAACTTCCGATGATTGCCTTTGAAGTGTCGCCTTTTTTGAAAATGTATCCCTTGGTGTGAAAGCCCTCATTTTCCTGAGAATACATTTTCACCTCAATGTTGGTGAAGCTTTGAAGCTTTCTTAGGGCTTTCGGCTCTGTAAAATATAAATAGTCAGTTGTGAGAATCTTTCCTTTAATGTTATTGGCTTCCAAACGTTTGAATTCCTCCAACAAATGCATGAGACCGCCCATGGTGATGAAAGCGGAAGACATTATAAACTCATCGCAGTTTTTAAGCTCGTCAATGATGGAATTGATTACCTTGTTGTCAGCATTGTTGTAGACAAGTTTAGGTGTGAAATCTGAATTTGAAGCGTTGAATTGGTTGATAAAAGCAGTTTTAGCTCCGTTCAAGATTTCATCCGTGTTCATTTTAATCATCCATGCTTTCTTTTAGGTAGTTGACGGCCTTGATGTCCGCTGGAATCCAGTTGACCTCATCCAATTGGTCTTTAGTAAGCCATTTGGCGTCATTGTGTTCCAATAATTTTGGAGTGCCTTCTGTTATTTCTGCTTCAAAACAGCTCATCTTCAAATAAAAAGTAGGGTACTGGTATTCCAAGTCTAAGGCGAATTTTGTAGGTTTTATTGTACAGTCAAGTTCCTCTTTGATTTCTCTTATAAGAGCTTCCTCCTTGGATTCGTTTGCCTCAATTTTTCCGCCCGGAAACTCCCACATGTTAATGAACTCGCCATATCCTCTTTTAGTGGCCAGAATTTTATTATCATTTTTAATAATAGCTGCTACAACATTTAAAGTTTTCATAAGTTTTTCCTCTGGTTTAATATTTAGCAGCTTACGTTATAAATGTTAATAAAAAAAGAAAAAATGGATTAATCAACTAATCCACAATAAGATAAAATTGGATAAACTTTATCTTCCAAGAGTTCTAATGAATGATCATAACAATCATCCATAACATCTTTTACATTATTATTAGGTCTCCACACTTCTTGAAGGAAATCATATCCATGAATATCTGCAATACGCCTTAACACATAAACCGCTACAAAGATATCATCAATATAACCGTAAGGTCCATAAATTTCTTCAGGAATAACATCATTAGGAATAACATAATAAGCAATAGCGGAATTTACTTCTAAACGAGATTCCCTACTCAATACCGTATTATCCAACACATCACACAATAATGTGAATAAATTTGGGCCACAATCAATAAATGGAGCATATTCCTCTTCAAAAGATTCTAAATTCTCCCTCAATGTATCTGAAAAATCTTTAAATTCCATAAATGCACCTCATTACAATAATAAAATTACTTCTAACTCTTCCCAATCCTCAACTTCAGAATTTAAACTAGAAATAACACTTTTATCTGAAAATTTGAATCTAAATTCTAAATTAAATTTGCCTCTAACTTCCATTTCTCCAATGATAAATGTACACTCTTCCTCATAAGGCAATCCAGGAAGAATAATCTCCGAAGCAGATCTTGGGATTGCAAACATTCCTTTTCTAAATGATTTAGAAAATTTAGTTATGAAAAATATATTATTAAATTCTTTTAAATTAGGATTTAACTTATATTTACCATGTTCTAATTTTAAATCAATCCTAGTCTGTATTTTAGGGTCTATTTCATATAATCTTTCAAGGTAATCTGAAAGGAGTTCATCTTTGAAGTAAAATAGTCTAGTGTGAATATTGATTTTCCCAGTAATTGGACGTCCATTAACTAAAACTATACATTCTTCCTCATAAGGTAGGATTGGAACAAAATCGCCCAAATGACTCCTTTTAATAGCCCAACCTCTATTTTTATATGATTTACCTACAGTTACAGGAAATTCAATACTGTCAGAAACCATCTCTGAAAATATATTTCCAGATCCATCAACTTCTTCATTTTCCAATAATCCAAATGTTATGGTCATCCCAGGATCATTATCATAATCTTCCTCAAGAACAGAATTTAACTTCCAAGCATTTCTCATACAATCCAAACGTGCTGCAATAGCATCTAATGGATTATCAAAAATACCAAATATCCTTATTTCACCATTAATCTCATTTTTAACATAATATTTGCCATCTGATTTAAGAAAAATATATTCATCATATTTTTCTTCTTGGATTTCATCAATAACCTCTTCAACTTCCCACTTATTATCTTCTAATTCATCACGATAACTAATTGCATCATCTAAAGATTCAAAAGAACCAAAATTTACAAGTTCCCCATTAACTCTATTTACAACATCATAACCTCGAGAAGTTTTATGAATATGTTTATTATAAGAATTAGGATTTCTAAGAACTCTTCTCAAACCTAAGAATGAATCATCCCAATTATTTTTTACTAATTCATTCCTAATTGAAATAGCCTCATCTAATGAATTATAATGGCCAAAATGTCTCAATTCACCATTAAAAGATTTAGAAACCCTATAATAATTACCAACACGATAAATAAATTTAGTATCTTTTTCACGATGCTTATCCAAGTAAGTTAAGTCGTTTTTCTTATCAATAATTAATTTCTTTTTAACTTTTTTTGCAACCCTATAATTTCTATATATCCCATAAATTGTGCATTTAGAACCTTCCCAATTAAAAACAGCATATCTACGTCCCACTTGACCAATATTAATGTCAACTACTTCCAATCCCAAATTAGGTAAGATCATATCTTTATCCATACCCCAATTCTCTGAAACTAGGTCGTCTCGTATCAACAAAGCCTCATTTAAACTCTTAAAAGTTCCAAATCTTTTTATAGTTCCATCAAACTCTCTTGAAATAGCAAATCTATTATTTTGAGTTTTTTGAATATACTTACCATATTTAACTGGTCTTGATTGAAAATTTACATTCCATGCATTATCAATCAGTTTCCGTTTTAATGTTTTTGCACGATCTAATGAATCAAAATTTCCAAAAATTATGTTAAAATCGAGAATTTTTTTAGAAATAAAAAATCTACCCTCTTCTTCAAAAATAAATTTTTCAATTTCCTTTACAGATTCAGGTTCTGGACGATAAGGCCAACCATATTCTTCCAATTCATCCCTATTCTCCATAGCCTCATCTAAATTGTCATAAACCCCAAAAGTGATCAATTTTCCATTAATCTCTTTTTTAATGATAAATTGACCATTTTCTTCATAAATATCTTCTTCACTCAAATCTATGGCCCCCAAGTGAAAGGCGTGGAATTAATTTAATTTTTCAAAATCTAAATTTTTCCAACATTTTAATAATTCTTTTGTAAGAATATTGTCAAAAGTATCTTCATCACTGTTATACCATGCATAAATCCTTTTAATTCCAGAATTCGCATAGTCTTCACATAATGAAAATAACTTATCTTCATTTGATAAAACATTAACATCATCAAATTTTGATATTGCTAATGATTTCAAAATAACCATACTATCTTTATTTTTATTATCATTTACACGAAAATAATCTTTCTTTTTCTTAGCATTATCTAAAGATAATGGTTTCCCTTCAATTACAAAACCAACTAATGCTGCAACTAAAAATATATCTATATTCTTAAAAGAGTTATCATTAAAATAATGAGATTTTTTTAATTCTTGATAAAAATCAAAATCATCATTATCAATATAAACTATTGTCCTTTTATTTTTATCGTTCGCCATACTTTCACCTATTTTTTACATTCAATAGTTGTTATGCCGTCTTTTTCCTGAATATAATTTAATTCATATTCTTTTCCAACATGATCCCTAATACCTTTTCTAAACTCATCACTATACTCAGACCCAGTTACCAATAAAGTAACTTGCTTATTTTTAGTGTATTCATGCAAATTTTTTCCAATATTTTCTTTAATAGGTTCATCCAACCTACCTAATGGAGTATCAATGACAATAGGCAATCCAAATCCAGATAATGAGTTAAGAGCTGTCATAAATGATAATGCCAATACTAATTGACCCCCTTTAGATAAATCATTTGGTACTACATATCCTCCTTCTTTCAGAATTTTAACATCATAATCTTTATCAATAACAACACCTTCATAAAAATCTTTCCAATGCATATTACTAAATTCATTTGAAGTTAAATCTTGTAGTTTAATATGAATATCCTCTTCTAAATCATGATAAATAGTTTTTACTTCTGATAATACTTCATTACATAGATTTAAAGAAGATTGGATCTCATTTTTAATACCAGCTTTTTTCTCTTCTTCGACAATATCTGCCCTTACATCAACTAATAACTTTTCATCAAGTTCTATTTGTTTTTTAATGCCACCTTTCTTTTCCGTATTAATTGAAATTAAAGTTTCATATTGCTCAATTTCTTTTTGCAATTCTTTAACTTTATCCTCATCAATACCTGCCAATTTATTGTTAATATCAGTTATACTCTTAGAAATATTATCTCTTTCAAATTTAAACTCTTGAATAGTACTTCTTTTAGATTTTAATGTATTTTCAAATTTTAAAGGAAATTTATCAATAATGGAGTTTAAACTACCTAACAATAAATTAACATGGTCTGCAATATTTGTAGCCTCATCAGTTTCATTATATAATTTTAATAATTTATCATGACCTGGACTACCTTCAGATAAATCTGCGCCACAAATACATTCATGTTCTTCTAATAAATATTCTAAAAATTCTTTTTTAAATCTTGCAGGAATGAAACCTTTTTCTTCCAATTCTTTACAGAGGTCCTTAACATTTAATAAATAAGGTGCTGACATTATTTTAGGTAGATTTTTAATTAAAAAGATACCATAACGTTCTTCTTCTTTTTCAATCCTATTATCTATTTTTTTAAGTTCCTCTTTCAATGATTCTTTTTCATCTATTAAACTATTAGGGTCCTGACCAAAATGCTTAATTTGATCAGAATTTTCTGAAATTAACCTATTCCAATTGGCAACATCTGAGTCTATCTTAACAAGTTTTGCATTATTAGATTCTATATCTTCAACTAAACGAGACTCATTTTTACGTAATTTACCTAAAACAGGATTAAGTTTAGATAATTGATCTTCAAGATCCCTCTTAGAAGCTTTTAAATGTTTTATAGTATTTTCCAAAACATTTAAATGAGATAATTGATACACAGATTTTTTAATATTACTATTATCTTCAGTGAAATAAGATTCCAATTGTTCTCCATCAAATAAGAAATATTCTTTAATATCACTAGGCAGATGTTTTTTTATATAGGTAGATTGAAATGTCACTGGTATTTCATCAACTAATATTTCAAAATCTGTTGAGTCTTCTTTACATTGCCCCAAATCATTTTTGTAGAATAATAATTTACGTATAAACTTAACAGTTTTACCTTTTGTATCTTCCATCTCCAATTTTACTTCAACAGTATCTTCATCACCAATTTCTAAATCATAGGAAGTGCTTTTACTGAAAATAGGTTCATTACCTTTATCTCTATAATATTCTCTACCATATAAACACCAGGTGATTGCATTCATGATTGTGGTTTTACCAACTTCATTATTCCCCTTAATAATAGTAATATTCTGGTCACCAGTAGCAAAATCAACAATTTCCGGACCCCTATAAGTCCTATAATTTTTTAAATATAATGATTTTAAAATCATATACCTTCACCATCATCTTTTTTCCATTTTTCAATAGTGTCTAAATACGTATCTTTAAATTTTATCCCATAGTTATCAATCTTATCATATTCAAATTCAATAAGCTCTTTTAAACATTCTTTAACATTTTCAGATGCAGAACTATTATTAATTTTATCAATAATATCTGGATTAATATCTGATTTATTCTTATTTTTCATAAACTAATTCCCCATTCTTTTAATAATTCCATACATTCCCCAGGATTATCTGAAGAATTAATGAAATCTTCTAATCTAATTTTCTCATATCGAACTATATCCTCAATAGGATTTCCTAAAGAGTCATATTCAAGTACTACCATATCATAAATTTCAGCTTTGTCTTTACCTTCACTTCTTCTTAACACCCTACCCCTTCTTTGAATGTATTCTCCAGGATTAGTCGAACTGGACATAATAATTACTTTTTCTGCAGATGGAATATCAACACCTTCATCAAGACATTTAATAGCTACTAATGATTTAAAATAACCTTCATCAAATTTATTCACCAAGTATTGACGATGAGAAATCCCACCAAATTGTGCAGATTTTTTAGTACCTTCCTTATTAGTAAATCTATGTACCGGACTGATACCTTCCTGTTCAAGAATTTTAAGAACATTATCAATTTGTTGCGGAGAACAAAAAACAATTAAATGGTCCAAATTATCATAACTTCTTAAAATATCCCTAAGACAATCATATTTTGATTCAGCATTTTTAATAATATTACTACGTTGGAATTTTAATGCTTTATATGCATTACTTTCCTCATTTTTATTCATATGATACAATTGTTTGATTTTATCAGATAAACGATAATATTCACTTAATTCCCAACTATTTAAAGAAACTTTTTTAGGATAATAATCATATTGCGCCAAAAAGGTCTTACCATTTTCACCGAAATTCGTTAATGCTTTTGTGAGGTCAAATTCGAAAACAATTCCGTCAAAATAACCAAAAACAAAATTCGTACCTTCTTCATTATTATTAACTTTAGGTGTTGCACTTAAACCTAATCTAAAATCATAAAAATCACACAATCCTTTACTATATGCCTTTGAAACAACATGATGCATTTCATCCACAATTAAAAAAGAAGGAACATTAATATTGGATATTTCCCTAATAAATAAATCACTAGAAAAAGTTTTATGAGTAGTTAATATTATCGCCTTATCAATAATTCCTAAACTCATATCAAGTGCCAAATTCTTTAAATCTTTTTTCCAATTTGGATTACTTGAACTATAAATATTATAAACATTAATATCAAAATTTTTTCCAACATCATCCGCCCATTGTTCTGATAAATGAGCATAAGGACAAGCAATAACAGTTAATAATTTAGAATTATCTTCCAAAACTTTTTTAATACAATTTAATGCTGTGAATGTTTTTCCAGTACCCGTTGCCATTTCAAATATACCATTATAATTATTTTCAATCCATTTAGAAATAGCTTCTTTTTGATATCCACGTAATTTTCTTTCATCAGTTGATTTAGAAAGTTTATCACCAATATCCAACCCGATTACCTCCTCAATTGTATTTGGAGCATATTTAATTAAACCATTTTTAGCTGCACTTGGAATATCCATAACTTCTAAATAAGGATCCAAATTATTCCAATAATCATAAAATTCACCAATATCATCTTCCATAAATTTACTATCTTCCCAACTTAAAAATACTTTAAATTTTTCAATATTGCCTTTTCCTCTCGTAGACATAGCAGCTTTAGTTTCATTATTTGAACCTGAAAAGATAATCATATTATCATCATTATCAGCAAGAATTCCTGTTTTTTCATGCAAAATTCCACCAACATAGCCTAGTGCATCTTTTACAATACCTACTTTAATATCCAAATAATCATTATCAACCATCCATGCTAACAATTTAATTCTGTTCATTTGAATATCATCAGCAATGAAATCTAATTCCTGTAAAAAATTATCTGATAACACCTTAGCAATTTCAGAAGCATTTAAAATAGCATGTTCATCTTCTGAATTTAATTCAGTCCCACATAACAATCTCATTTTACCATTATGCATTATAAAATCCTTCAAACCATCGGCAACTAATGCTAAACTATACGAATTAAAATAACCTACAACTCTATCATAAGTTTTTGCTTCTTTTAAAACTGGAACATAAAAATCTTCAACCGGGTCATTACGAGCTGAATTATAAGTTGACCTCAATGTTAAATCTTTAAAAGACATTATTTGCCCACCTCCATTTTAAAATAATCTTGTTCATCTACATCATGGAAAATTGCAGGAGTCCATGCATCAGGAAGGTCATCTTTAATTTCATCATATGTAGATTCTCTATAAATCTTTGCTTTTTCCTGAGGAACTTTTTTACGTTCTAAAAGAGCAGAATGATAATCTACATCATGCCTTACGCAAATATTATTTCTTCTGACATTTCTTCTAAATTTACGAATACCTGCATCAGTCCAATTTTCATGAATAAAATAATCTTCGCTTGATTGACCATTTCTCTTATGAGGACTGTAATTATCTTTAATTTCATCTAATGGTCTGAATCTACAGTCAGTAATTTGAACTTTCCATTCAAAGCATTTTACTCTTTTCATTTCTAATTCTTCATAAGGTAATTCATGATTATAAAGCATAAATACTGAAATATCCTTAGAGTTAAATCCCCCATCAATTAAAATTTCAATTTGTTGTTTAATTTTTTTCCAACTTTTATAAGGACCATCCCATGCAATTTTAGGATTTTTAAAACCCGCATCTTTTAATTTTTTCGCAAGTTCAGGTCTTTTTCGCAATATCCTCCCATCAAAACCACTTTGAGATTCAACATATGAAACTTTACGTTCTGATTTGAGTTCTATCAACTCATCTAAAATATTATCAATAAAAGGATTAGCTAACAAATTATTATCATAAAAAATTATCTTTTTTTTAATAATTTCATTTTTAATAGATTTTTTAGAAGACCATTCCGGCTCAATTTGATAAACCCCACATGCTTTGCATTGCCTAATGCAACCTCTGGTTGTATGAATAATCTGATAATCCACATCAACCAAATCATAAGCAGGAATAACTTTTTCTGCTTCTTCAATGACTCCAAAAATAACCTCATCACAACCAGTATATTCTTTACATTGTTTTGGCATCAATGAAGCATATATCCCTCCAACTAATATAGGAACATCTTTAAATTTACGTTTATAATAAGAAACAGCATATTTTACATGTTTTGCCCAATAAGTAAAAATAGAAGTTATACAAATTAAATCTGGGACAAAATCATCCTCATTGTTGTTATTGTCATTAAAATAATCTAAATTAAGTTCTTCAGACTTAATAAAA
>JAFUIW010000048.1 GCA_017473945.1 Methanobrevibacter sp.
CTAAAAAACATTTTTTAAAATAACAATTTGAAAAAAAAGATAAATTTACTCCGATTAATGAAAAATCCCCTCTAAAATATAAAAACGATAAAGACTAAAAATTAATGTTAGATAAAATGAGTTACGAAAATAATGCAAGAGTTATCAGCGATGATGTATTTGACCTGGTCAATGAATGTTTCAGTCAGGAAAAAAGTAGTCGAAATATTGAAGGAAGGGTCAATTTTTTTGACACTTACAATGATTATTTTGTTTTAACAGATGATGGATCCTATTCTATTAATTCAAAGGAAATAAATCATAAAGTTGAAACCTTACATACATCTACAGGCGCAATAAGTGAGTCATTTGAGAAATTTATCAAGCCGATGAGGTTCAACTATGATGAAGACATTGCGATTCTGGACATCTGTGCAGGAATCGGATACAACACATCCGCAGCAATAGCGGATTTCATTGAAAACAACCATAATTCAACATTGAAAGTCGACATGGTTGAAATATCAAAAGCAACCCTTGCATGCGGTCTTTTGGTGCCGTCACCTATTGAAGCTCATGACATTACCAAAAAGGCCATTGAAGATGAACTTATCAGACAGGACTATGCAACATTAAGCGTTGAAGAGGCTGAAATTCCGGAAAACATTGACATCAATGTCTACATTGAGGATGCAAGACAGACCGTTCAAAAGCTCAAGGACAACACCTATGATGCAATATTTCTAGATCCCTTCAGCCAGAACATGGCTCCGGAGTTGTTTTCACTTGAATTTTTCCGCGAGTTCAGGCGAGTAATCAAGGATGACGGTATCGTTGCGACATATACATCATCAGCCCCAATAAGGGATGCATTCATTGAAGCTGACTTCTACATCGGTCTCGGTCCGATATTCGGAAGAAAGCAGGGAGGAACCCTTGCAAGCCCAAATCCTCTGATGCTTGACACCTCACTTCCGAAAAACGATGAGATAAGAATTGCACTGTCTGATGTTGGAATTCCATTCAGAGACCCTAATCTAAATGACAACAGTGACGTTATTCTTGAGCGAAGAACAGAGGAACGCCACAATGCAAGGCACAACACCAAAATTTCTTCTGCGGTAAAAACACCAATATTTTTAGCTACAGAAATGGATGATGAAAAACTTAAAAGGCGTGTCGAGAGAAACCTTGCAAAAATGAACATACCTTCAACAACATCAAAGGAAGCATATTACATTGTTGAATGTGAAAATGATTACACACAAAAACAGGACGAAAAAAACAACTCAAGAAACAGAATTTTGGATATGAAAAAAAGATTAAAAAAAGTTAAGATGGGAAAATTATGAAGCTACATATTTTCCGCTTTTCAAAGTGTATGCATCGTCTTTTGTACATGATTTAGTTGCAGTTATAACAGTCAGGTCTCCACCAGATCCTCCGTGATTGTGTCCGAATACTGACCAGTCACTGTCACATTTTGCACAAACGATTATACCTTCAGCACTGCTGCCCTCACCGTTACCAGTTGCAGGGAATGTTCCCCAATTGGCGGTTTCAGAACCGGCAAAGAATATGCTCCAGTACAGTTCATGGCTTCCGCAGTACGGACATGTTCTGTCAAACTCAGTGACATAGAAAGTGTAACCGTATTTGCTGAGCTCTCCTGATGCTGAAGCCCTACCAATAGCCAATAGTGAATATCCGTCTTCAGATACACCGTACTTATTGTATGAAACTCCAACATTTGTCTTGATAATTGTTATAGTCTTTGTTGTGGAATAGTTATTGCTTGGATCTTTAAGGGAAACCTTGTATGTGCCTACATCAAGATTGTATGTGATACTTGCAGCACCGTATGAATTTGTCTTGACAGTGGATGTCTTGCCGTTTAAAGTAAATTGTATTTCTTTATTTTTTACAATATTTCCGCTTTTGTCAAGAAGGGTTGCAGTGAACTTCGAAGTCTTGTTTGCAGCATCAACAACATTGCTTGCCTTTATTGTAGGTGCAAGAACAGTGATTTTAGTAGAGATTGTATCCTTTGTGTACGGGTCATAAGACTTGAAAGTGTAGGTTCCCTTAGCTAACTTGAAGCTTACGCTTGCCACACCGTTGGCATCGGTTTTTGCAGTCTTTTTAACGTTTTTGATATAAACGTAAACCTTAGCGTTCTTGACCAGTTTTTCATCCTTGTAAAGCTTTACCTTGAATGTGGATGTCCTGTCTGAAAACACTGTCATCTTGCTTGCAGTCATGGTGTGTGTAATTTTAACAGTATTTGTTATTTTCTCACCAGTAACCAGATTTATGGAATAAATCTTGAAGCTTGTCGGCTTTGAGATAATGCTTAGCTTAGCCACACCTTTTGAATTGGTTTTGACCTTAAATGTAGTTCCATGGGCCTTGAAGTTAATATATTTCTTTGATAGGACCTTGCCGTCCTTTCCATAGAATGTTGCTGAAAAGACTTTGGAACTCAGGTAACGTTTTGTAACGTCACTTGCAATCACTGATGTCTTGATAACAATCTTGTTGGATATTTTATATCCGTTAGGATGAATTGCATAAATTGTGTAGGTTCCAACATTCAAATTGATTGCAAGGCTTGCAACACCTTTTGAATTTGTTTTTTGAGTGTAGGTCTTTCCATTTAATTTGAATTTGACATTTGTATTTTTCAATGGAGAACCGTCACTGTTAAGGAATGTTGCTGTGTATTTTTTAGAATTTGAATAAGTTTTAGTTATATCATTACCTGTAACAACAGGCAGTACATTGACTTTGGTATCATTTACAGTATCTCCGGCTGATGCGGAAATTACATATGTTCCGGCTTTCAAATCAAGAGGAACTGAAACCTTACCGTCACTGTCAGTATTTAATGAATAACTAACACCATTAACATTAATATTAACAGACACATTTTCTACCGGATCATCATTCTGAGATAAAATAACGCTGTATTGTGATCCGCTATAGTATGAACCTGTATTTTCACTGCTGATTACATAACTTTTATTCGAATCGGCAGTGACCGCATCCTCACTTACGGATAACAGATTCCCATTACCCGATGGAGGTTCTTCATCAATATCTCCGGCAATTACGTCATCGGTTGCATTTGCATCAACTGCAGCAACTGCAGAAATTGATAACATAAATACCAAAGTTATTAAAAATAACTTAATTTTTTTATTAAACATACGTTAACTCCATTTAACATTTGTTCGTACTAATTCTTATTTCACTTTTTCTATAAAAAGCTTTTGTTTTTCAAAAAAAGTATAAACAAGCTCAATTTTGAAAAAATAAACAATAAAAAGGTTATAAATAGTTTAAATAGCTTAAAATAATTGAAATTATTATCAAAAGACAATATTTAAGTGAAATATGAATCTTTGAAATTAATAATAGTTACAAATAGTTTTAAAAATCCGCAATGACCTGTTCACATTTCAAAAGCATGATTTAAAAAGTTTTGATGAAAAGAAATGGATTTGCCTTAATTTTTAAAAAAACAAGAATGAAAAATAGATTTGAAGTATTTAAAGCTTAAAAATGGAAAAAAAGATAAAAAATGAAAATAAGGTCGGAAACCCTATTCCACAGTTACACATTTTGCAAGGTTTTTAGGCTTGTCAGGGTCATGACCCTTTTCAAGAGTGATGTAATATGCAATCAGCTGCAACGGCACGATATATACCAGAGGTGCAATGATTTCCTTGACATCAGGATTTATTGAAATGATTGCATTTGCCTTGCTTTCAAGGGATTCGTCGCCTTCAGCACCAATTGCCAGGACATTTGCCCCACGGGACTTGACCTCTTCAAGATTGCTCATGGTTTTTCTGTAATTGTCACCGGGAGGAATAATCACGACAACAGGAATTCCCTCATCAATCAATGCAAGAGGACCGTGCTTGAGCTCACCTGCAGCATAACCTTCACCATGAATATAAGAAATTTCTTTAAGTTTCAGCGCTCCTTCGAGTGCTGTAGGATATGAATATCCTCTTCCAAGATAGAAGAAGTCACGTGCATAGTTGTATCTTTTGGAAAGCTCTTCAATCAAATCATTTTGAAGCAATACTTCATCAATGAAATCAGGAACATTATCCAAATCATTTAACAATTCCTCATCACTTGCAAGAAGTGCTGCAAACAGATATATTGAAGTTAATTGTGCAACATATGTTTTTGTTGCAGCAACACCTATTTCAGGACCTGCCTGGGTTTGGATTACATAGTCAGCACGCCTTGTGATGGCAGAACCTGCAACGTTAACGATACCCAATGTCTTTGAGGTCTTGTTTGCAACGTCCAGTGCCTTGAGTGAATCTGCGGTTTCACCGGATTGTGATATGAAAACAACTAAAGTCTTATCGTTTAGAGTGTTTGCGGAATACTTGAATTCGGATGCAAGTATTACATCGGTCGGAATTCCTGCAAGAGACTCAATCAGATATTTTCCTGTCAGAGAAGCATGGTAAGATGTTCCGCATGCAACAAAGCATATCCTTTGAAGGTCTCCAACTTCATCAATGATATTCTGGATGTTTTCCCTTTGGGTCAGAGTGTTTCTCACTGCAGTTGCCTGTTCATTGATTTCCTTAATCATGAAATGTTCATAGCCTTCCTTTTCAGCCATTTCAGGAGTCCAGTTGATGGTTTCGATTTCCTTGTTGACAGCATTGTCAAACTCATCATGAACAACAACACCTGTTTTGTCCAGAATGGCAATTTCGCCTTTTTCAGGATATATTATGTCTTTTGCATATTTCAGTATTGCTGGAGAGTCAGAGGCAAGGTAATATCCGTTTTCACCAAGCCCGATAATCAACGGTGAATCCTTACGGGTTGCAACAATCTTATCCGGTTCATTAACAGATATTGCCGCAATCGCATATGCCCCTTCAATAACGCCGATTGTCTTTCTGACAGCATGTTCAAGGTCGTTGCCCTCATCCATGAACTTCTGAATCAGATGAGGAATGACTTCAGTGTCTGTTTCTGACTTGAACCTGTGGCCTTCCCCAATCAGTTCTTCCTTTATTTCCAAATAATTTTCAATGATACCGTTGTGCACTACAGCAACGGTGTTTTCTTCATCAACATGAGGATGTGAATTCAATTTTGACGGATCACCATGAGTTGCCCAGCGAACGTGAGCGATACCGAAGTTTCCAGGCATATCTGTAAGATTTAAACTTTTGTCAACCTCTTCGATTTTGCCTTTGTCCTTTTTGATGTGAATCTTACCGCCATCAAATGTAGCAAGTCCTATTGAATCATATCCCCTGTATTCAAGTTTAGATATGCAATCAAAAAGAATAGGAGCTACGTCATCATCTTCCTTTAATATACAACCAACAATTCCACACATCTAATCACCTTGATATTCATATATGTCCTTATAGAGTTTTACAACATCTCCAATTATCAAAATAGCAGGAGTGTTGATTTTTTTATCAGAAATGTCACCCAATGTTCCAAATACAACGTTTTCATTTGGAAGTGTTCCGCTTTCAACTACACATACAGGAGTGTCGGCAGAGCGATATTTCATAATTTCTGAGGTATTTTGCCTAATGTTTCCAATACCCATCAGTATAATCAGTGTATCGGCAGTGTAGTCCCAGTGAACCTGGCTTTCAGGTTTTGTAGGGTCTTCATGACCAGTCACTATTGTAACTGATGTTGCCACTGCCCTGTGAGTAACAGGTAGTCCGAGAGAGGTTGGTGCTCCGATAGCTGAAGTTACACCTGGAATTACTTCAAATTTGATATCATGTTCCATTAAAGCCAATATTTCCTCTCCACCACGGCCGAAGACAAATGGGTCTCCTCCTTTAAGCCTTACGACATTTTCATGGCTTTGAGCCTGAGCTATGATTAGCTCGTTGATTTCATCCTGTGTCTTATAGTGTTCTCCTGCCTTTTTGCCTACATAAATTCTTTGCGCAGTTTCGGGAGCATGTGCCAATATTTCCTCATTGGCCAAATAATCATATAAAACAACATCAGCTTTGTTCAGGGCTTTTACTGCCTTAAGAGTTATTAAATCAGCATCTCCAGGTCCTGCACCAATCAAATAAACTACCATATAATCATCCTATAAAAATCCTTTAAAGAAGTTTAAACCGTCATCTGAACCGAAAAGTTCTTCACAGGCCCTTTCAGGGTGAGGCATCATTGCACATACAAGTCCTGACTCGTCACATACGCTTGTAATCGCTTCCATTGAACCGTTCGGGTTTTTGCCTTCAAACTGAAGCACAATCTGGTCCTGGTCTTTTAGTAAATCCATGTCTTCTGTGTAAAACCTTCCTTCAGCGTGAGCTATCGGAAGCTTGATAATCTGGTCTTTTTTGAATGCCTTTGTAAAAGGAGTTCTTGAGGTGCCAACTTTCAGGTCAACCCATTCACAGTTGAACTTCGGATATTCGTTTGTTATGAAAATTCCAGGAACAAGACCGATTTCACCTAGGATTTGTGCTCCGTTACAGATTCCTAAAACTGGTTTTTCCTCTTTAACCAATGCTTTAATTCCATCGATTACAGGTGTGATTGATGCCATTGCACCAGCCCTTAAGTAATCTCCGTATGAAAATCCGCCGGGAATGACGATTCCGTCATAATCAGTCAGGTTGTCTTCACTCCACCATACGTATTCGGGAGTGAGACCTGCAAGCTCAATAGCCTGAGCGACATCCCTGTCACAGTTGGTTCCCGGAAATCTAATTACGCCAATTTTCATCCAATCACCTTTATTTGCCGCAGGCCATGTTCTGCGGAATGACATTGATTTTGTAATTGTGGATTACAGGATTGCAGAGCAGTCTTTCACACATGTCAACCACGTTTTCCCTGATTTCTTCCCTGTCTTCGCCTTCCATCTGGAACTTGATGGTTTCGACAGTCTTGACGTTTTTGACGTCATAACCTAACAGGTCAAGGGATCTTTCAACCTGAGTAGCTTCAGGGTTTAACATACCGTCTTTTAAAGAGATTTTAACTTCAATATCAAATAACATTTAACTCACCTAAAAATCAAATTTTTCCTCATCCGGAATAATTCTGTTGTAAACTTCTATATAAGCGTCCATTACCTCATCGTCTTTTCCTTTTCTGAAAAGTTCCTTGTCCAACATTTCCAAGGTTTCACTGTCCCACAATCTGCATCCGTCAGGGGAAATCTCATCACCTAAAAGAATGTTTCCGTCCTTGTCCTTTCCGAATTCTACCTTGTAGTCAACGAGAATAATTCCAGCGTCAGCGAAGAATTTGGTCAGGACTTCATTGATTTTCAATGCTTTTTCAGTCAGGATGTCGATTTCTTCCTGTGTTGCAATGCCCAATGCTTTTATGATTGAATCGTTAAGCATAGGGTCGTGGTATTCATCGTCCTTGAAATCCATTTGAACTATTGGAGGTTCAAGTTTGGTGCCGTCTGCAATCGGGTATTTGCGAACCAAACTTCCAGTAGCGATATTTCTAACGATAACTTCAATCGGAATCATTTCAAGCTTTTTAGCAAGCATCACGTTAGGTTCCGGAAGGTCAATGAATTGGGTAGCAATGCCGTTTTCCTCTAAAACCTTGAAAATTTTAGTGGAGATGATAGCATTATATGCTCCTTTCTTGTTCATTACCTCTTTTCTTGCGCCGTCACCGGCAGTCATGTCATCCCTAAACTCGATTATGACCTGATCGTCATTATCTGTAGTGTATACGCTTTTTACTTTTCCACCGTTAATTAACTCTTTTTTGTCCATGATATCAACAAAACAATTTTTAAATTATTATAATATAATTTTTGGTGGAAATATTATATAATACTATTTAATGAGTATTTAAAAAAAGAAATGTAAAAATGAATGTTTAAAAAAACATTCATTTGAGTTTTCGGACGGTGTCCAAATCAAGGCCCGTTGCTTTAGAGATGATTTCTTCATCAACACCCAAATCAAGTAAATTAGAAGCAGCTTCCAATTTAGCATCATCAACACCTTCACGTTTACCATCAAGGTATGCTAAATTAACAGATTCCTCAAAGCCTGTGACATTAGGCTCTAAACCATAGTCTTCAGCTTTCAAATTCAACATTTTTTTGACCTCATTTCTATCCGCTACTTTTAGAAATCTTTGTAGCATTTTCTTTTGACAATCTATTAAATCTAAATGAAATTCTTCATCTGAGATTACTGCATTTACAAGTAATTCAGAAGTAAATTCAAGTAACGGTTTAATTTCAAAGTCATGTTGCATATCCGGAGCAATTATCAAATCGATTGCTTCATCATCAGATAATGCACACTTGTTTTCAACTTTGAACTTTATAGTACTTAAAAATTCCCCTGCATTTTGTTTTTTTAGTGTAGGAGAAAATTAAAACAAAGATTATCTGAAGAATCTGATGAAAGTGTGACAAATTGTCACAAGTTGAAAATGACTGCTGAAGATGATAAAATGTGTTTAACCGATGTTGCAACAACTAACCAATTAGTACATCCCCCTAAAAAGAACCATAAACAAGGGTTAATACTTAAATCTAAAATGAAGAGTTTAAAATCAATTTTTGAAAAAAATAAAAGAAATCATCTTTTACGTGCAATTATCCCACTTGTGGCAATTGCAATAAAAGACAATAACATCATTAAAATCGGATTACCAGTTTGTTTGGAATCTGAAATCGCTTTAACAGTGCTTATGGATTTATCTGAACTGTAAGAAGGTTCTTCATAAAGTGCAGTGCCAATGAATGTCTCATCATCATATATTGGTATGAACATATAAGACTCTTCAATCAGATAGACATCAATTTCAGTTTCTGAGCTGTTATAGTACTCGTTTCCATGATAGAATATTCTGGCCTTTGAAATTCCCTTTTCCATAATTATTCCATCAAAGAACACACTTCCGTTTGAAACCTCACCGGAGTAATTTTTATCACCCATTGTGAGTGTTGCAGTCCCGTTCATGACAGGATTGTTATTCACGTCCAATATTTCAAAAGAAACATAAACGGCATCCCCTTCTTCACCCTGAATATCACCCGGAATGATTTGGGTGTCCAGCTTTGAAACGTTTTCACTGCCCTGTGCAGGTTCAGAATCCTGAAGTACATCTGATTCAGGTAAATTTTCATCCAATTGCAAATCTGTTGAATTTTCACTGGCTGAAACTGATGCCAATGTCAAAAATAGAAATAAAACAGATATTCCAATTATAAGTTTAGTGTTCATACTGGAATATCTATAAACCATTAATATATGTAACTTGTCCTTTCACACGGCCGAACTTCATACCGTTTAAAAGTCCGTTCGGAAGCTCTGAAAGGATAACAACAGGAAACTCATCTTGAGGGTTTAAAAACATCTGATGAGTCACGTCCTGACGTGTTGTAATAACTATCTTGTATCTGTTGTCCTCTCGGGACAGTTCACCGTCCAGAAAGACCTCATTGAAAGTTTGCTCATACAAATACTCTGGAAATTCATCCTCAATGTGAAAATGACTTAAAAGATCTTTGAGTATCATTTAATCATTCCATGCTTGGAAGGTTTGCCTGGTCGGATTTGTATGATGAACCTATAAGATCACCTGATTCAGTGTCGTATTGCCTGAATCCTCCGTCCTTGTAGGTCACTTCACGATAATATCCCTCACCGTTTTGGCCGTTGAATTTCACTTCTTCACTTACAATGTCGCTGTCTGCTGACTGTGAGCTAGAAGAAGAATCTGAACTTTCAGAAGATGCGACACTACTTACTTTATCTTTTAGATTTTCTATATAATTTGAATCTATGTTTTCCATATTAACACCCAATTCATTCATGAAAGAATATGCTACAGCACCGCCGAC
>JAFUIW010000049.1 GCA_017473945.1 Methanobrevibacter sp.
ATAGAAATGTTAGAAAAAAGCGACATAGTCAATGATTTAAATCAGTTAGACAAAAAAATAAAAAGTTTTTAAAAAAATAGATATAAAAGAAACGCCGAGACTGGGATTTGAACCCAGGCGAGGGAAACCTCACAGGATTTCAAGTCCTGCGCCTTACCAGACTAGACTATCTCGGCATATGAAAAGGAATATTTAGAAAAGTTCTAAATATTTAACCTTTAAGTTCAATTTCAATACTTACATTATCAGGAACATTGACTTTCATAACTTGTCTCATTGCACGTTCATCAGCTCCAATACCGATTAAACGTTTGTGGATTCTGAGTTCCCATTTTTCCCAAGAAGCTTTACCTTCTCCATCTGGAGATTTTCTAGTTGGGACTACTAATTTTTTAGTAGGTAATGGAATCGGACCAGACAAGTCAACACCAGTTCTTTCAGCAATTTTTTTAAGTTGATCACATACGTATGCTAATTTTTCTGGGTCAGTTCCAGTAAGTTTAATTCTTGCTTGATTCATTTATTAGCCTCCAAAAACAAAAAGAAAAGAAAGTAAAAATTACTTTCTAATTATTGTTTACAAACCTATTGCTCGGTGATTTTAAGACATAAACCAGCAGCAACAGTTTGACCCATATCCCTAATAGCGAATCTACCCATAGGTGGAATGTTTTTAGCTTCTTCTAATACCATAGGTTTGGTTGGTCTGATTTCTACGATAGCTGCATCACCAGTTTTGATGAAATCAGGGTTTTTAGCTTCAGGTTGACCAGTAGCTGGGTCAAGTTTTGCGGTTAATTCAATGAAAGTACATGCAGTTTGTGAAGTGTGGCAGTGGAATACAGGAGTGTATCCAACGGTAATAACACCAGGGTGTTGTAATACAACAACTTGTGCGGAGAATTGTTTAGCTACGGTAGGAGCATCACTGGTGTGTCCTGCTACGTCTCCTCTTCTGATATCGTTTTTACCTACACCTCTTACGTTGAATCCGATGTTGTCACCAGGTTCAGCAACTTCAAATTGTTCGTGGTGCATTTCGATGGATTTAACTTCACCGGAAGCTCCGTTAACAGTTGTGGATGGTAAGAAGATGATGTTGTCTCCTTTTTTCAAAATACCGGTTTCAACTCTTCCTACAGGTACGGTACCTACACCAGTAATGGAGTAAACGTCTTGAATAGGAATTCTTAAAGGTAAGTCGGTTGGTTTTTCAGGAGCGGTTAAACCGTCTAAAGCTTCGATTAATGTAGGTCCTTTGTACCAAGGAGTGTTGGAGGAAGCTTCTACAATGTTGTCTCCTTCAAATGCAGATAATGGGATGAAAGTTACAGTGGAAGGGTCTCTTCCGATGGATTTGAGTAATACAGATACGTCATCTTTTACTTCATTGAATCTGTCTTCACTGTAGTTTTCCATATCCATTTTGTTAATACCGATGATAATTTGTTTGATACCTAAAGTCATGGATAAGAACATGTGTTCTTTGGTTTGAGGCATTACACCGTCGTTAGCTGCTACTACTAATACAGCTGCGTCTGCTTGGGAAGCACCAGTGATCATGTTTTTAACGAAGTCTCTGTGTCCTGGGCAGTCTACTACAGTGTAGTCGTATTTTTTAGTGGAGAATTTTTGGTGAGCTAAGTCAATGGTTACTCCTCTTTCTTGTTCTTCTTTGGTAGTATCCATAATAAATCTGAATTTGTCTTCTCCGGAAGCTAATTGTTGTTCATTGATAGTACCAGCTTTTACTAATAAGTTTCCAACTAAAGTGGATTTTCCGTGGTCAACGTGTCCGATAAATGCTAAGTTAAGATGTTCTTTTTCTTTTGCCATTATAATAACCTCTTTTGTAATTATTAACAAACATATCTATAAGCCTAAATGTTAGCTTAATAAAGTATTTTATTTTTTAACATATAAAAAGATATGTTTTTTTAGTGAATTTTTATCAAAAATATAAAAAAATATAAAAATTAAAAAATTTTAATTTTATAAATCACCTAAGTAGTGGCTTGCAGGGAATGGTTCTGCAGATAAGCCTTTTCTTTGTCTGATTTCTCTTACGATTTGATTTTGCATTTCACGTGGAAGTGGTTCGAATCCTGCGATTTCAGTAGACCATAAACATCTACCTTCAGCAGCGGATCTGATGTCACCAGCGAAACCAAACATTTCAGCTACAGGTACTTTGGATTCAATTCTAGCCATATCTCCGGTATCTTGACCCATATTTACGATTTGACCTCTTCTGTTTTGAATCTCACGAGTACATGCACCCATATAATCGTTAGGAGTGTCGATAACTACTTTTTGCATAGGTTCGAGTAATGAAGGTTCTGCAAGCATCATGGAACCTAAGATTGCGTTTCTGATAGCAGGCAATACTTGAGCAGGTCCTCTGTGAACTGCGTCTTCGTGAAGTTTTGCATCGTGGAGTTTGAATTTTAATCCCATGGAAATTTCGTTTCCTAAAGGACCGTGTTCTAAAGCGGATTCAAATCCTTCAAGTAAAAGTTCTTTTACTTCATCCAAGTATTGGATACCACGAGTCATGTTGAGGAAGATGCTTCTGTTGTGAACAGCCCATACTCTTCTAGCTTCTTCTTTATCTAAGCCTGCTTCCATGAAGTCGTTAGCAGATTCTTTACCTTTGACTCTACCTTCTTTGATGTCACCATCAGCGATAGCATCGAAGAGACTTTGTTCAATAGGTTCAACAGTAATGTAGAATCTGTTGTGCTTGTTAGGGGATTTACCTTCAACTTGTGGAGAGAGTTTTCTTACGGTTTCTCTGTATACAACAATAGGTTCGGAAGTAGTGATGTCCACACCTTTGTCTTTGATTCTGTAACCGATAACTTCTAAGTGAAGTTCTCCCATACCAGATACTAAGTGTTCACCGGTTTCTTCGTTAATATCAATTTTAACGGTTGGGTCTTCTTTACCGGTTTGTCTTAATACTTCAATTAATTTTGGTAAATCTTTGGTATTTTTAGCTTCTACAGCAACAGTAACTACAGGTTCGGAGATGTGTTCTAATCCTTCGAACTCTTTGATTTTGTCTTCAGGTGAACATAATGTTTCACCAGCGATAGCACCTTTTGCACCAGCAACGTATACGATGTTACCTGCAGGTACTTTGTCGGTGTTGACTCTTTCAGGTCCGAAGTATACACCCACTTGTTGTACTCTGGATTTACCGTGGGAACCTACAAGATATACTTCTGTACCTTTTTCGATGGATCCACCGTAAACCCTACCGGTTGCGATTTCACCAGCGTGTTTGTCAACAGATACGTTGGTGACCATTACAGCTAAAGGTCCGTCAGGGGAGGTAGATACCATACATTCACCTGCAGGAGATTCGATGTCTCCGTCCCAGATGTTAGGTACTCTGTAAACTTGAGCTTCTTTAGGTGAAGGCAAGTGTTCTACTACCATACCTAATAATACATCAGATAAAGGTACTTTTTGAGCTAATTCTTTTTCATTACCATCATTACAGTAATCAATGATGTCTTTAAAGTTGATTCCGGTTTCTTGCATGGTTGGAACATTGATAGCCCAGTTGTGGTATGCTGAACCGAAAGCTACACTACCGTCAGTGAAGTCTAATTTCCATTCATCTTTTTTCTCTTCAGGAGCCATGTTTTTGATTAACTTGTTAGCTTCCATGAAGATTTTCAAGAATCTGTTTTGTAATTCTTCAGGTTCTAATTTTAACTCGTTGATTAATCTGTCAACTTTGTTAATGAATAAAACTGGTTTTACGTTTTCTTTTAAAGCTTGTCTGAATACTGTTTCAGTTTGAGGCATGATACCTTCCACAGCACAAACAACTACTACAGCACCATCTACAGCCCTCATAGCACGGGTTACGTCCCCACCGAAGTCAACGTGACCAGGAGTATCAATTAAGTTGATTAAATATTCACTGTCTTTGTAGTCGTGCACCATGGATACGTTAGCTGCATCGATGGTAATACCACGAGCTTGTTCCTGTTCGTCAAAATCCAAGAATCTTTGGTCCCCAGCAAGTTCTTCGGAAATCATTCCTGCACCTGCTAAAAGGTTATCAGATAAAGTGGTTTTACCGTGATCGATGTGAGCACAGATACCAATGTTTCTGATTTGTTCAGGTTCATACATCAATTCTTTGATTTTTGCAATCATTTTGTCTCTTCTACTCAAAATAACCACCTAAAATATAAACATCATATGATTAGTGTGCTGCTTTAGCAACTCTTTCTTTTTCTTCAGCTTTTTGTAAAGCGAAACTTCTTGAATCTTCTTCAGAAGCAAGAATCAATTCATCAGCTAAACATTCAGCAACAGATTTTCTGTTTTTGAATGAAGATTGTAAAGTACCTCTGGTTAAGAATCCTAAGGATAAGTCAACCCTTCTTTGTGGAGAAATGTCTACAGCCACTTGGTAACCGATACCACCGTATTTAATACGGGTAGTTTCTTCACGAGGTGCAGTGTTTTCAACTGCAGTAACTAAAACTTGAACAGGATTCTTTTTAGTTCTTTTGTTGATGATTTCTAAAGCTTCTTTAACGATATTGTAAGCTTTGTTTTTCTTACCGGAGTTGAGATGGGTTCTCATAATCTTATTCATTAATCTTTCAACAATTGATACTTTAGATTTTGCGAATTGTCTTTTTACGTGTCTACCAGAAGTATGTGGAACTAAAGTTTCATCTAAGCAGATATATTTTACTAAACCTAAGTCCTCAACTTTTACTTCATCGAGATCCCATTTGTCAAATAATTTACTCATAAACATAACCACCTTATCTTACAGGTTTTTCTATTTTTCCACTTACCATTTCTGATAAAGCTACATTGTTAACTTTGGAAACTTTCCAACGAACTCCAGGAATATCACCCATGGATCTTCCGGATGGTCCACCGATTCCTTCAATCATTACTTCATCGTGTTCATCGATAAATCCAATAGCTCCGTCACCTGGTGCGAAAGCAGTTAATTGTTTACCGTTTTTGATTAATTGAACACGTACACATTTACGAATAGCAGAGTTAGGTTGTTTTGCTTCTATCCCTACTTTTTCGATTACAATACCTCTAGCTTGAGGAGCCCCTTCGAGAGGGTCTGCTTTAACGTCTAATCTTAAAGCTCTTCTTTTGTAATCTACATCTTTCCACTTAAAATTTTGTCTATTCTTTTTAAGTTTTTTTGCAGCAAAAAGTCCTGGCATAATTTATTCCTCTAATCTTTTTGTTAAAAACATATCTAAGAATCCACCGCTGCGATTTATACTATTAGCAATAGTACAATCTAAATTCAAAGATACAATCAGTAATAATAATTAATTAGATAAAATACGTTTATCTAAAAGAAGATATCTTGAAATAAAATTCAAAACATTGACAAAAAGCACACATAGTCAAGTTATAAAAAAGTACAGATATCTTATGATAATTTATATATTTCAACCTTTATAAAGGTATTCATTTTTACATATAAAATAAATAAAAAAAAAGTTTTTTTTGAAAAACAAATGAAAAAATAAATTTATAAAATAGCTAATTAAAGCTATTTTAAAATAATATTGTCAATATTATGTTGTCTATTTGCTAATAATTTAGCTCTTTCAATATTGATTCCATTCTTACCGATAGCAATACGCTTGTTGGTATTGTCTGCTGTGACAGTAGCTATTTTTTCGCCTGACTGTTTTTGACTTACTTTAACAGTTTGCAATTTTGCAGGGGATAAAACATTTTTAATAAACTGTATCGGATCATCATCCAACTCGATAATCTCGACACCTTTATCTACTGCTCTTTGAACTTTAGATACTGAACTTCCTTTTTTACCGATAGCAAGTCCCATGTCACCATTCTTAACAACGAAAGTAACTTTTCCATGTTCATCATCGATAATGCAATCCTTAACCATTGCTCCAGTCATATTTTCGAAAAGAGCTATGTATCTAATTTCATTTGCACTAAATTTAATAGACACGTAAATCTACCTCAAATCGTCTAATATAGTAGAATCTCCTGGATCGTTTACGATTAATGTAGCAACAGTAAATGGTTTACCACAAACAGAACCCAAATCTACACTAGTTCCATCATATACTAAGGATGGAATTTCGGAAAGATTTGCATAATATTCAACATCTTCAAGAATTTCTTTAGGAGCGTTAGCAGCAACAACGACAAGTTGTCCTTTTCCTAATTTTAAAGATTGAATTGATTTTTCAGAGCCTAAAGTTACATCTCCAGTATCTACAGCTACTCTGATTCCTCTATCTACGTCCATCATCTAGCCTCCTATTCATTTTTATAATCCATTTTGACACCGACTGAACCGGTACCAAGAGGTATTGGTTGTCCAATAATAATATTTTCGATGATACCTGTTAAATCATCCACTTCACCGCGAATACTTGCGTTAAGTAAATGTTTACCAGTTTCTTCAAAAGCTGCACGAGCTAATACACTTGATTTTTCACCACTAATACCGTGTCTTCCGATGGATTTGACAACACCCTCTGAAGTCATGATATCAGCAACTAACATGATATGTCTTACGTCAACACTAAGACCTTGTTCGGAAAGGGTATTCTGAGCTTCGTTAATAATTGATTGACGAGCCGCTTCAATACCTAAAACTTCACCGATTTCGTGAATGTTGTTGGTAGTGGTTCTTACATGGTCAATACCTTCCATGTCAAGGATTTCCTTAAGGTTGGATCCTTCGGTATGGATAATCCATTCCCTGTCATCCTTACGGATAATGACCTTACCTATTCCTTTAATACCACTGATTTGCAAATCACGAACCTTGTCCGCCAATAAACGAAGTTCACGTATTTCGAACTTGGAGTCGGACTTGTCGGTTTTTGAAGAAGGGATAATGATATTGTCATTATTGATAGTGGCCTTCTTGAAAGTCTTTTCAATGATGGCATTGATTTCTTCCCTGTCAAGTCTTTTCTCTTCAATTTTCTTGTTATCCAAAACTGCTTCCACTTCCATGGTACCGTAGTTTAAGTTGAAGTCAGAAAGAACATCGTTGATGGTACTTTTACCAATTTTATTAGCTAAAGTCCTAACGAATTCCTCATCGTTACGTCTTTCCTCGTCAAAGTAAATATCCATGGTAGGAGTAGCAATCTCTTTTCTAGCGTCAACAATCTCAATAAGCCTTGGAAGACCTAATGTTACGTTTAACTCAGTTACCCCTGCATAGTGAAAAGTACGCATAGTCATCTGAGTACCTGGTTCACCAACAGATTGTGCAGCTACTGTTCCAACAGCCTCGCCAGCTTCAACGTGAGCTCGGTCATAGGCAGCTTTTAGTCTGCGAGTTAATTCACATAATTCGTCATCAGTTAAGTCTCTTTTGATGTATGCTTCAGCCAAATCTTCGATATAACTATCTGGAAAAGCTATACCAAGATCTTCCTCTTCATTAAGTTGAGCTATGACATCTTTTACTTTATTTATAATCTCTTCCATAGTTACACCTACTTACCTTCCATTTCCATTTCAAGCTTGATTTCGTCAATGAGCTTGTTCAGGTCAGCCGGTTTACCGAAGTCAGATTTTGCAGGGTCAACACCGTCTTCACCGAACATGGTTTGAATAACGTTTCCCTGATTGTCTGTAACAAGTCCGGAAGGTTTAACCTGCAAGTCCTGAAGTGCGTTTACAAGCCTTCTCTGCATGTAACCGGATTGCGCTGTACGAATCGCAGTATCTACAAGACCTTCTCTTCCTCCCATTGCGTGGAAGAAGAACTCAATTGGGTCAAGACCTGATTTGTAACTTGAGTGTACAAATCCTTTCGCTTTAGCCCCTAACTCACCTTTCTTGAAGTGAGGTAATGTTCTGTTAAGGTAACCCCTTTCGATACGTCCACCCCTAACCGCTTGTTGTCCTACACAAGCAGTAATCTGAGTAAGGTTCAACATGGATGCCCTAGCACCGGTACGTGCCATTACTACAGAGTGGTTTTCAACAGCCATTACGTGGTCATATGGGTCTTCAGGGGACTGTTTACCCATCGTAAGGTAGTTTTCAGCAATACTACCGGACATGTCCCTAGCTTCCCCGAGAACCTGCATGATTTTCATCTCTAATGTCTCTTCTAAACTTCTACCAGGTAAAGCCTGGAGATATCCTTCCTCGTAAGATTGAACAAGCATATCTACTTCTTCCATCTTTTTGTTCAAGTGCTCGTTAATACGATCTTGAGCTTCCTGAGGAATTTCCTCATCGTTTAAGGAAGTGGTGATTCCGGTTTTCATGATTCCGCATATTGCAAGGTCAGTTGATCTGTCGAGGAACTCTTTAGCCCTTCCAGGACCGTATTCCTTAACGATTTTATCCAGGATTTTTCCTGAAAATGAACCATATGCGGATTCATCGATAACACCCTGTTCCAGGATACCGTTTTTGATAACAACTGTAGCGTCTTCAGCAGGGAACACTACAGGACATTTGGAAATTTCGGCACTGTATGATAAGTTCAAGTCATTTGGCAATAACAGTGAGAACAATTCCTTACCTGTCCATTTGTCTCCCTTATCCTTGAAAATGTAGGATTCTTCACTGTATTCAGGGTCATGTTTTAATATCCATTGACCGGACTTGAATGGTGGAATTGCAAGGTGGGATTTACGGATGATTTGTAAAGCCTCTTCTTCTGTGAATTCTACACCGTCACGGGTTAACAGGTATGCTCCTGAAATGTGGTCGTGAATAGCACCGATAATAGGTCCTCCGAACCTTGGAGAGAGGATGTGTTCCTGTACACGCATCAAGGATTTTGCCTCAGCACGGGACTCGTCGGTTTGGAAAACGTGCATGTTCATTTCGTCTCCGTCAAAGTCTGCATTGTACGGAGGACATACACATAAGTTTAATCTGAAAGTTTTGTAAGGCAATACTCTTACTTCGTGAGCCATCATACTCATTCTGTGAAGGGAAGGCTGCCTGTTGAAGAGAACCATGTCCCCATCCTTCAGATGTCTTTCTACGATATAACCAGGTTCAAGGTTTTCTAAAATGAACTCCTTGGTTTCTTCTGTGACTCTTCTTTTGGTATTACCGTTGATTACATAGTTTGCACCAGGGTGTACATCAGGACCGTTTTCAATGTATCCTCTTATCTCATCGATGTTCCAGTCGTTTACGTGGACAGGTACTGTAACTTCTTTTGCAATCATTTCAGGCACACCGACCTCGTTGATACTGATGTTAGGGTCAGGTGAAATAACTGTACGTGCTGAGAAGTTTACACGTTTACCTGAAAGGTTGGATCTGAAACGTCCTTCTTTACCTTTTAACCTTTGGGTTAATGTTTTGAGAGGTCTTCCTGACCTGTGTCTTGCAGGAGGAACACCTGATGCTTCGTTATCAAAGTAAGTGGTAACGTGATATTGCAATAACTCCCATAAGTCTTCAACGATTAGTTGTGGAGCTCCGGCTTCCATGTTTTCAAGAAGACGCTGATTGATTCTTAGGATATCCACAAGTTTGTGGGTCAGGTCGTCTTCTGATCTCTCACCGGTATCCAAAGTAATTGAAGGTCTTACTGTTACAGGAGGAACAGGCAATACGGTTAATACTAACCATTCTGGTCTTGCAACCTCTGAGTTTACACCCAATACGAATGCATCGTCATCTGTAATCTTTTCAAGTCTTTCCCTTACTTCAGATGGAGTTAATTTGTAATCGCCTTGACGGATAGTAACCGGTTTATCCAAAATGATAGCTTCCTGAGGTTCTCCACAGTGAGGACAGCAGTATTTTAAGTCAACTTCCTCATCGTCTTCAGGCATGGTTTTCAATTCCCTTTTAGCATCCTTATAAACATCTTTCAAGATGGAATTGATGCTTTCCTTATTTTCCATCGCCTCATTGATTTTGTTGGTGTAGTATTCTATTTGTTCGTCGTTTAAGAGAATACGTCCACATTCGTTACAGGTAGAACGTAAGATTTTGTGGATTACATCACCAAAACCAACATGTATAACAGGTCTTGCAAGCTCAATACTACCGAAGTGACCTTGACAATCCCCACCTTTAAATCCACAAGTCCTACATACTAAACTAGGATCAATAATACCTAAACGAGGGTCCATTAAACCTTTTTCAATAGGAAAACCATCATCCCCATAAGTATCAGGATATTCTACAGTGACGACAGACATCTTACGAATATCCTCAGGAGACATTAAACCAAAGTTAATTTGTTCGATTTTTTTAATATAATGTGTCATGAATTGGCTCCTTATCAATTATAATTATGCTTTGTCTCCTAAAACTAATTTAGGGAAAATACATAAACTCTTAAGTTCGTCTAATAATAATTTAAATGCGTATGAAATTTCAACAGGGTAAGTTTCTACATCTCCACAGATTGGACAGTATTTCTTGTTTTTGTTTCTGTCATATACAGCTAACATACCACAGTTTTCACAGACAATAGCTTCATATTTGTCTGACTCGTCAAGAAGTCTTTCTTTCAATGTTAATGCTGCACCGTGAGCGATAAGACAATCTCTTTCCATTTCCCCAAATCTTAAACCACCTTCACGTGCTCTACCTTCAGTAGGTTGACGTGTAAGCACTTGTACAGGTCCTCTGGAACGAGCGTAAACCTTATCTGTAGTCATGTGGTGTAATTTTTGGTAATATGCCACTCCTACAAATATTTCGGCATCTATTCTTTCACCGGTTACACCGCTGTAGAGGGATTCACATCCTGCAGATTCAAATCCGTGGTTGAGAAGTTGTTGCTTGATTTCACCTTCGAGGTCCTGGTTGAATGGAGTTGCGTCAACACGTTCTCCTTCAAGACATCCGGCTTTACCTGCAACCATTTCCAATACCTGACCGATAGACATCCTGGACGGAATCGCGTGAGGGTTAACTATTAAATCAGGAACAACACCGAATTCTGTGAAAGGAATATCCTCCGGAGATAATATTAAACCGACAACCCCTTTCTGACCGTGTCTTGATGCGAATTTATCACCAAACTCAGGTTGCCTGGTATCTCTTACTCTGATTTTAGCTAATCTTGAACCTTCAACGGTTTCGGATAAAAGAACTGCGTCAACAATACCTTTTTCACCGTGCCTTACGGTTACAGAAGTTTCTCTTCTTCTGTCAGCAACGGTACCGAAGTCTTCTTCAAGGAATCTTGGAGGGGAAGTTTTACCTATTAAAACATCACCGGATTCGACTTCGGATTCAGGGTTTACGACACCGTCTTCATCCAAGTTTCTGTATGCGTCTTCTGACCTGTAACCTTTGATGTTTTTGTCAGGAACTTCGAACTTATCCACTTGACCTCCAGCATATCTCTTTTCTGAAGTGTCATAAGCTCTGAAGAAAGAAGATCTTGCCAATCCTCTTTCAAGGGCACCTTTGTTGATGACCATTGCGTCTTCCATGTTATATCCTTCATATGACATCAATGCCACAACAAAGTTTTGACCGGATGGTCTTGAATCATAATTAGTTGAATCAATAATACGTGTTTTTACTATTGGAGTTTGAGGATGGTGTAATAAGTGAGCTCTGGTATCTGTACGTAATGCATAATTTGAAACATATAAACCTAAAGCCTGTTTTGTCATACCTGCTTCCATTGTGTTCCTTGGTGAGGAGTTGTGGTCTGAAAATGGAATAATTCCAGCACAAATACCAAGCATTGTAGCAGGGTCAATTTCCAAATGAGTGTGGTCTTCATTCAAGTCTGCCAAAGTCATTGCAATATATGAGTTTTCTTCCTCTTCAGCATCGAGGTATTCAATGAGTCCGTTGTTGACCAAATCATCCCATTTCAATTTTCCGTTTGCAACCTTGTTCAGATGGTCCTCTTTTAAAAGAGGTTTTCCTTCTTCAACAATGATTAATGGTCTTCTAGCTCTACCAGGGTCATTGAATATGTAAATCTCATTGTTGTCTTCATAATAGGTGATGTTCATTTCATAAGAGATTTCACCGTTTCTTCTTTTTTGTCTCATTTCCTGAGTGAATGAAACAGGATCTTCACATGAACCTAAAAGTTCACCATTGATATAAATTTTTGTAGACTCCGCATTGTCATGTTTGTGCGCATAAGCAGGCGGAGTGTAAATAAATGAGTAATCATCACCAAAGACATCCTCTTTTTTGGAAGATGCTTTTTCCGGTTCTGCATCAATTTCATCTTTATCGTCATCTGCAGGTTCCTCTTCATCTCCAGGCACTGCAATACCTTCAACAGCTGCAAATATGCCGTATTGTTCAAAATCAACTTCAGGATAATCATCAGTTAATTTTTCTGAACTTTCACCAGCAAAATCTGCTGCAATGAGTTCTTCATCATCGGAATACTCATTTTCTTGATAATACTCTTTAATTTCGGAAAAATACTTGTTGAAGGTAGCTTCCTTTTCTTCATCTTTTACTTTGAGAATCTCTTTTCTAATGTCTTTGCAGACTTTTAGAGAAAAGGTTTCTTCAAATCCAAAATATGATACTGCTTCGTTTATTTTAGCCAAAATTTCACCCCATCTACTCTAATTCAACACCCATGCTTTCAATAACACTTTTAATTTCATCATCTTCAGAACCTTCAGAAATATTACACAATAAAGCTAAATTCTTTACCAAACCACAGTTAGGTCCCTCAGGAGTCTCGTTCGGACATATTTTACCGAATTGTGTTGGGTGCAAGTCTCTTGCTTCAAAGTGAGGTTGACTTCTTGTTAAAGGAGATACAACACGTCTTAAGTGAGAAAGGGTACCCATGTAACTGGTCCTGTCCAATAGCTGACTTACACCAGCTCTTCCACCAACCCAATTACCGGTAGCGATAGCATGCTTAATGTTTTCAGTTAAAACATCACTACGAACAGCCTGTTTGATGGATAATTCCTTACCACGGGAAAGACTTCTTTCAAGTTGGTAGCTCATGTCTCTGGTTAAGTTGGTGAAAGCAACTCTGAACAAATCTTCCATCAAGTCACCTGAAACTCTGAGTCTTTTGTTTGTGTAGTGGTCCTTATCGTGAGGTTCTCTTTTTTGTTCAATAACTTCGAGTAACATTTCAGTCATTTCAGCTA
>JAFUIW010000050.1 GCA_017473945.1 Methanobrevibacter sp.
ATTCGTAAAACCACACAACACAAGCAGAACATGCCGCCACTGCGGACACGTAAACAAAGAGTTAAAAGTCAAAAAACGCAACTGGAAATGTCCAAAATGCGGAAAAATACTTGATAGGGACACAAACGCAGCAATTAATATTTTAAACCGCTGGTTCAACGGGGATGGCCTGATAAAATACTTAAATTAACCTTATTAAGTGAAAATAATTCAGGAATCCCCATCCTCTATAGATGGGGTGGTTCAATGATTCGGGTGTTGTAATTTCATTTTTAAATTTTTGAGGATTAAAGAAGAACAACTTGAAAACGTTTTCATCATAATTCTTTTTAATTGATTGTGCAACGCCATATTTCAAATATTCCTCGTCAAATCCCTTGACAAATAGACTGACAGCAGCTATGATTTGGTCTTTTCGTGAAATCCGTTGATTTTTAAATGTAATTAAATCATTTGGGCATGACCTTGTTAAAATGTCAATGGTATTGCTGATGGTTTTATCAAAAATCGGTGGAATCCATCGGATATGGTATGCATTTCCTGATTTGAACAGTTCCGGAATTAGGGAATGCTTTTTGATTAGCTCTAAACTGAATTGGTAAACCAGATTTAAAAATTGAATGTCATTGCTGAATTTTGAGATGTTGCTTTCGCTTAATTCGGTGAAAAATCCGAATAATGTGCTTTCACTTTTGTCTTTTCTGAAAGGAGTATTTTTTCCAGGAGTTATTTTTGAAATGGCATGGTTATTGTTAATGTTTATGGAAAATTCCTCCCACTGGTTTGGCATTCCCCATCTTTCAAGAAAAATGCTTTCAAGCCAGTCGTCATATTCCTCTTCACTGCCATCAAATCTATCATATTCAAAATCAACTTTGGTATAATATTCATAATAATTTCCATAACCAAAACGTGAATAACCTAGTATCTTCTTTTTAAGATATCGTTCACGTGACTTATAGATATTGTCCAGAATTGCTTTAAAGTTTTTAGCATAAAAAACGGGGTTGTCATCCAGAAGCTCAAATATTTGCTGGTGAAGATTTGGAATTTTGGAAAAATCCAGTTCATTATCAGACTCGTTGTCTTCATGTTGGAATAGTTCACAAATATCATCAATGCTTTCATCTTCAACTTCAAAATTCATCACATCCAATAAATCAAGACCCTGAAGTTTAAAAATCAGAAAAGGATCCTTATCTATTTCCAATGCAATCATGTAAACTAAACCTGCAATGTGTTTGCAGATAGGAGCATAATCCGGACAGTTGCAGGAAGTTTTAATGTCATTGTGTGATACTGGAAAAACGTTCACTCCCTCTTTTCTGATCAGTTCATACAATTCTTTTGGCAGTTTGCGGTTTAAAAGTGCTGATGTAATTTGGGGATTTTCATAAATTGTTTTGATGATTGTGTTTTTTTCACTTTGGGAAAATTGCCTGAATTCAACACTGACATTATAAAAACTTTTGTAATTGCCTCTGACTTTGGCCAGTGCTAAATTGTCGTTGATTAAGATGTCATAGACTCTGCCTGTGTTTGCATATGTCTTTCCACGGCCGATACGGTTAGTAAGATACACTCCCTTAAGTGAATCCAGCCATTTTTCTCCCCACCATGTTTTTGTTATTTTTTTAGATGACATTGTTGTGCCTTTGTTAAAGTCTTTTTTATAAGAGTCCTGATTTTTGAGTTGAATATTCGATATTCTTTTTTTTTATTTTAAAATATTTTTTCACACATCATGTAAAATTGTTAAATTTAATAGATAGTCAATGTGTTACTTATTAACTTTGCCCCATATATTTTTTGAGATTTTCTACAAATTCTCCTTCACATATTCCTAGAAATGTGCCATAAGCTTCTTCTTTGTTGTGTTTTAATTCTTTAATTTCAAATTCTTTAAATGATTCATCAAATAAATTCTCAAAATCCGCATCACTATCAGGTAAATATTCCATCAGATACATTAGGGTGTCCAGTTCATATCCCTGATTAATATCATCTTTTAAATCATCACAGTTAACATCATAAATCAGCATTTTCATAGCTAATTTAACGCATTCTGTTGCATTTTCGCTTTTTTCTATCTGGTATTTCAGAAGCTGTTTGTATATCCTCCAGTTTTTATTTTCAATTCCTTTTTCATATTCTCGTTGGATAAATTTGTCTCCTGCTTCACTTACAGAATAATCATGTTCATCGAAGAATTTTTTAAATTCACAGAAAAGGAAAGTTCTTAAGTAATCCATATAGAAGTTGAGGATTTCTGAATTTTCAATCAGATCAGTTCCTTTTTCTGTTTCAAGGTATTTGATGGAGATGTCTTCGGGAGCCACATTATTTTTAATCTCTTTTATTAATCCTCTTTTTGTAAATTGGTCTTTTAATCCGTAGTGCTCCACTTCAATTTTCAAATCGCTTCTGGAAAATTCATTTTCAACAAGATTAATGTAATCATCATAACTGCACTCCTTTAGATATCCATTTTTAACAGCATATTCTCCCACACTTCCTATTTTAACCTTATTTGATTCATCAACATTTTCAATTGGGAAAAATTTGGCCATTTTAGACATTCTGATAAATTCAAATGTTCCGCAAAGGCATTGAAGGTCAAATATTTCATCCAAATCCCAATTGTTTTCATCAGCTTTTTCAATCACTTCCCGGTAAAGCTTATTGCCAGGGTCAATGTTTAACATATCGGGGGTTTGGTTGATTTTTAGGGGAAATGCACATACAGGGCATTCATAGTAATCTTTGAGAATTTCACTTTCACACAATGGGCATTTTTCAGGCATCAGTTCCAAATCAGCAGGGCAATGAATCTTATCCGGATTATCCAAAAGATAGCTTAGACGAATTTTAACGTATGCAGGGTCAAGTTCATCATTTGCAATGGATTTTTTTATGCTTTGAGCTATTTCATCTTTTAGCTCATCACCAGCATCAATATTGTCCATTATGTTATCAATGGAGTTTAATTCAACAAGGTAATCATAAGATTTTTCAATAAACTCTTCTGTATCTTTTCTGGATTCATAAATTGTGAGCATCTTATCATCCAGAGATTTCAATGTGATGTTTTTTAATTTTTTTCTGAGCGTATATTTTTTGATGTCTGCTTTTCTAGGTTCAATAACTATCAATGTGCCGCCTCTTTTGACAATTTTTGAGTCATTGGAGGTGACAGTGCATTTCAAATTAATGTCATAAAAATTGGAAGTATAATATTCCCTTTCGCCAATGTTTCTATATGCTTTTTTGATTTTGGAATTTTTAAACACATCATCACTGCATACCATAAAAGTAATGCCGCTGCATATAATGTCATCACTGATTTTATATGCCAAATCATTTTTTAGAAGTACCTGAATCATGCTGGTGTTGGGATTATTCAAAAAGAAAACTGTGTTCGGAATGGCGAAGAGATCTGAAAGACATTTAAAAGCTATATTTTGGCCTCTGTGACTTTTAAGTATATAAAATTCATTAATAACTGCAATTGCATCATCTTGAGTAAAGGTGTAAAATCCCACAACTTCTCCTTGGTGTGTGATTTCACAGAAAGCGTCGTAATCTTCGTATTGGATAATGTAGTCCTTTTTAAGTTCCTTTGAAATTTCAGGATAGGAATTTTCAAGAATTTCACTTGTTGTTTTAAATTCACTTTCAGATTTAAGTATGGTTTTCATGATTAAACATATGTGTATAATTGCTTAAATAGGTAATTGCTCATTAGAATACAATATCATTTATTTTATCCACATTCTTTTTAACATGACTTTCTTCTTCTTTTCTGAATTTTCCATGTCTTAGAAGAAAAGTGACATATTCCCTGTAGTAATATGCTATTTCATACCATGCATCATCACTCCAATAGATAGGGTCAATGAAGTGATCCATTATATTGTTCAATAACTTAAAAGCCAGTTCAAACTCATTTTGTTGAATTAATGTGTAAATGTCCTTTTTAATGAAATTTTTAAGTGGAGTTCTCATATTGTGGAGTTTGTAATATCCAAACTCCTTTCCACCATTTCTTAAAATCTGTTTGAGTTTTCTTTCGTAGGCTTTAGTGTCAATCAGAGATTCGCTGCTAAAGTGTTTGATGAAGTTGTATTTGAGTTTAGGATTTTTTCTGAATTCTTTTTTTAGGAATTTTTTGAGTTTTGACTCTGATATGACTTTCAAATCACCATTAATGTCAATATCGCTAATTTTTTCAAAATCGGTTTCTTCAGCATAGTCTTCAAGTATCTCAGGAAATTCTTCTAGAAAATATAGAAGTCCGGCTTCATGAGCACATGATGACTTTTTAGAGCAGCTGCAGTTCATGTCATATAGCAGATGGTCCTGAAGGATTAGCTCAACATCAAACTTTGATTTGACGGTTGCATTGAATGCGTAGCCGTCATATGCAATGTTTTCCACATCATTTTTATATTTAATTCCCTGTTTTAATGTTTTTTCATTGAAATTGTTTTTCCAGCAGTTCATTGTTACACTCCAAATATATGTTTAAATATGATTGTTAATTGTTATAAAATCTTTTTTTCGGCCTTTCAATATGTCCTTTTCTGTTAATATTTTAAACGTGGCAGTGTTATTAATTCAATCAGTTCCTCATCAATCATTTCTGTAATGAATGTTTCTTCACTTCTGATTGTTTTTCCTGCGGTTCCAGTTTTTCTTAAATCATTAAATTTGCTCTTTATTTTAACGTAATTTTTTTTGAAAAGTAACTCATACAAAATGTTATGGCATCACTTAATTAAGTACGATTCTAGTTTTTCATGTTTAGATGAATATATTTTTATAAATGATTTTTTAAACTATTAAATATGAATGATTATGCCTTTTCCGTTGATTTGGGAGGAACATCAACAAATTTTTCACTTTTCACCTCAGATGAAATCATAACTGAATGGACAGTTCCAACTCCAGAAAACAGCATAACTGAAATGCTTGAAGCTGAAATCAAAAATAAAATAAGTGAATTGAACTTAAAAAATACTGATTTTAAAGCTATTGTAATGGGCATAGCAGGCATTGTTAAAAATGGCATTGTCCAAAAAGCAATTAATTTAAATTTGCCAGATTGTGATATCGGATCTGTTTTGCAGTCCAGAGTCAACATAAAAGTAATTGTTTTAAATGATGTGAATCTGCAGGCCATTGGTGAGTCAGCAAATTACAGCAGTCTATTTCTTGTTGCAATCGGAACGGGAATAGGTGCAGGACTTGTAATCAATAACTGTCTGGTGGAAGGCTATAATGGTGCTGCCGGTGAAATCGGCTTTATTTATCTTGACTCAAAAACTCCGGGAGAAAATGCTTCTGCAACAGGTCTTGTTAAAACTGCTGAAAGCTATTTAAAATCCAATGATGATTACTCCAGTCTGAGGGATTTTAAATCATTGACTGCAAAAGATATTTTTAATGAGGCAAAAGCCGGCGATGAGGTAGCTTTAAAAATCGTTAATGAGGTCTATTTCAAATTAGGCAAACTGCTTGCACTAATTTCAAGCGCTTTTGATCCTGAAGTCATAATAATTTCAGGAGGCATTTCAAATGCAGGGGATTTTCTTTTGTATATAATCAAAAAAGGTTTTGATGATGTATCATTTGCAGATACTGAAATTCGTATATCTGAAATGAAAGAAAAAGCATCTGTTTTTGGAGCAATGAAGATTGTTGAAGATAGTTCTTTAATTGAATAAATGATAGAATCAATTCATGGATTATTGTCTTTTTTTGAATATAATTTTAAATTGGCTTGTTTTTATATTTTAATGAGGTAATTACCTTTTTAACTGATTTTAATATGCATGTAAGTACTTACACTCGAAAATCTTTATATGTGGCCAGTTTATACTATAAAATAGAGTTTGTAAAACTTAAAATTAAAAAGGCGATTAAAATGAATGGGGCTAGATTGATTCAAGTTTTGATTTTAGCAGTGGTTGTTTCACTTGCATTTGCAGGGGTATATGCTGCAGGTGAAGCAGGTGAAGTTTCCAATGCTGATTCAACCGATGATATAGGTGGTTTGTATATAAGTGGGTCAGGTGATGTCTGTCATGTGGCAAGCTGCTATGAACCTTTAAGCGCAATTTCCATGTTGGAACTGTAACACGTTTGAGATTTAAATATTAGATTTGCGGGTTTAATGATATTAAACCCTTATTTCCTCCATTTAACCATTAAAATTATTTTTTAGGTGTTTTCTTAGATACTGTTTACTTTTTTTTTTACTTTTCACTGTTGTTGATTATATTAATCTGAATCATTTTTTCTCATTATTGATTTTAAAATGTAAAATTGTAGTGACTCAGTAAAATTGTTATCACTTCGTAAAATTGCTTTAACTATGTTAAATTGCTTTAATTATGAAATTTTTAGATTATAATAGGTTTATAGTTAAATTTAAATAATATTTGTTCTATATTTTTAAAATAAATAAATTTATGAGGTTTTTTAAATGTCGCAATTTCAGGAAGATATGATCTTTAAAAATGTTTGGCGATGAAGATGCAAGAATACTATTGGATATTATTGGCAAAAAATCCAAAAAAGTAAAGATTTGGACAAAAGAGCTAAGACTGCTTGATCCTGCTTCTTTTAAACCGGATATAATACTTGAACTTGATGATGAAATTCTTATTATTGAATTTCAATCAACAAAAGTAGGAAATAAACCTCATAGAAGATTTCATGTATATGTTGCAATCACTGATTATAATCTTGAAAATCATGAAAAAGAAGTGAATCTTTGTGTTTTTACAACAGCAGAAAAATCAAAACAAATTATTTATCATGTAAATCAGTTCAATGATTTCAAATATGATGTAATAAGTCTATCTGATTATGGGCTCTGTCAAAAAGTTAGTTGATTGAATTTTCTTTCAAATTTTTTCTACTTTTTTCTAGGGATTTTGTTTTTTCCATTAAACTTTTAGAAATGTTTAAATACTTGGTATGGTTGTATTACTAGGTTATTTTTTACACTTG
>JAFUIW010000051.1 GCA_017473945.1 Methanobrevibacter sp.
CTGATAATTTCCTGCACGAAATCCCCAAACAAATCCACGAAAAAACAGACAACAAAAAGAAACCCTAAAAAACAGAGAAAATTCAATCTGAACTACAGACCAACATAAAAGGAAAAAAAATATGAAATTAAAAATTAGGTTGACGGCATTGATATTTTATTTTTTAATTCTTGTTTAAATGTTTTTTATTTTTAAAATTTATATCATGTAGAATTAGCTATTTTTATATTTGACCATGATTTTGTTCATAATATGTTTCATAAATATTTATTTCTTCAAGGTATGCTGTTGATACATTAAAAGGGGTATATATTAATCATATTAATATAAAATTAGTTTATTTTGCATTTTCAATTTTGATTAATATCTAGCTATGACTGGTATATGTTAGTTATATTTTACAGATTATGCTTATTTTGAATGAATGTTCATATTTAATATATTAATCTGAACAATAACCTATTTTTTCCCTATTCTACAATAAACAAAAACATATATACATCTTTTAACTTAAATTAATATCAGTATAGGCGTCGAAAAACGACTTTTTAATATCGAATAAAAAATTGTGGTAATATTTATGAATGAGAATAGATTATTTGGCATAATATGTCTGGTATTGGTTTTGTTTTCTGCAATGTCCATAGCATCAGCAAGTGATATTGCAGATGATGCTTCATTTTATGGGGCAGAATTACAAAACACTTTGAATTTGGCTGATGAAAGCAAAATATCAATTTCACAAGATTCATTTACTCAACTTAATGGCAAAGTCCAGTCTACAGCCTCTGGAGGCACACTTACATTGGATAAGAATTATACCTATTCCGAGGGGGACATTAAAACTGGAATTGTCATTAGTAAGGATTTGACAATTGATGGGCGAGGATATACAATAAATGGTGCAGGCAAGGCATCAATATTTAAAATATCCGGCAATCCGCATGTGGTTTTGAAGAATATTAACTTCATTAATGCATATGGTGAAAATGGGGCAGCACTTCAATTGTCTGCAGATAATAACCTTCAAATTGTTAATTCCAAATTCATAAACAATGTCGCTTTGGCCAATGGTGGGGCAATATCTGTTGAAAATAGTTCAACAATCACTTCTACTATCACAATTTCCAATTCTTTATTCGTAAATAACAAAGCATCAAATGGTGGTGCAATTTCCGCAAAAGGAACCCTATTAAATGTCGTTGACTCCAATTTCAATAACAATAACGCTTCAAATGATGGCGGATCAATATACCTGAATGTCGGAGCTTACGTTGATAGATGCTCATTCACCAACGATTATGCATCTCATGATGGGGGTGCATTCTTCTTAAATGAAATCATTAATGACATGACAGCACTTCCTGAAGCTTTATTGAACAAGTACGGTATATTCAACTCAAGATTCATATCCTGCGATGCAGGTCATGACGGTGGTGCGAGCTACATATATGGAAATTATGGAAGAGTAAACAATGTTACAGTCATAGGATGCAGTGCTGGAAATATGGCTGGTGCAGGTTATATTGACGGAGACCGTGGCAGACTGTCTGATTCAACATTCATCAACAACTCAGCTGCTCGCGATGCTGGAGCGGTAATGTGGACAGGTATGAATGGTATGCTTGAAGGATGCAGGTTCATAAACAATACAGCAAAATTCGGCGACAGTGGCGCTTTATACCTCAAGCCTGCAGACAATGTATCAGTATTTGACGGCATAAGTATAGTCAATCGTTCCACTTTCATAAACAATTCAGCTAATTTCAATGGAGGGGCAATATATGCCAGTGGTATTTTTGTTGTAATTCATAACTCTCAGTTTATGGGAGACAGTGCCAGGGAAGGTGCAGGAATATACCTGGACGTTGGCGCATCAATTGAATACTGTACATTCATCGGGGAATATGCAAAACACAATGGTGGTGCGATTTATCTAAGTGCCAGCAATATTGAATACACTGATAAGGATTCCAGATGGATGCAGATACTTCTTGACAATATAGGTGTAAGACATTCCACCATTGTCAACTGCAGTGCAGATTATGACGGTGGTGCAGGTTACGTTGCAGGAAATTACGGTATTGTAGCTAATGTAACCATGATTGGCAATACTGCAGGTCATGACGGTGGTGCAGGTTATATCTTAGGCAGTTATGGAAAACTGTATAACTCAACTATGATTAACAACAGGGCTGCACGTGACGGCGGAGCATTAATGTGGGCAGGAAATCACGGTCTTGTCGATAATGTCACATGCATGCTCAACAGCGCTAAAGGTGGAAGTGGTTCAGTATGTGTAGACGGTTTGAACATCACCATTCTCAAATCCAAGTTCATGCTGTCAAATGCTACACTGTCTGGTGGTGCGATATACGTATATGGTGATGATGCGACAATTTCCGATTCATTGTTTGATAAGTGTGTTGCAACAGCTTACCATGGCGGTGCGGTATATGTATCCGGAAGGAATGCTCACATCCATAATTGTAACTTCACAATGAACAGGGTTAATGTGGGTGTAGGCTGCGGAGGAGCTATCAATATTGAAGGAAACGGCACACATATCCTGAACTGTAACTTCGATAAGTGTACTGCATCAGAAGGAGGGTTTGTAAACATCGACGGTGCTAATGTCTTAATAGAAAATGTAACTGGTATGCACAGCTTTGCAGTAAATGGTGGAGCATTTTATATTGATGGGGATTATGCAACCATTAATAATGTTGATTTCGAATACAACAACGCAACAGAATATGCAGGGGCAATATATGTTGAAGGTGACTTTGCAAATCTTAGCAATATCAATCTTGTCAGAAACATTGCCTACAACAGGGACGGAGGAGCCATATACATTGCAGGTTCAAACACAACAATCACCAATGCAAACCTTGTTCAAAATAGGGTGACAGGATCAAACGCCCGTGGAGGTGCAATATATCTTCAGGGAGATTATACAAAAATATTCAATTCTACATTTGACATGTGTACTGCTTACGATGGTGGTGTAATTTACATCAACGGTTCTCATGCATTGATTGACGGTTATTCCTGTTTCAGAAGTTTGGCATTAAATGACGGGGGTGCAATATATGTTGCAGGAGATTATGCATACATTTCTGATTTTAACATTTCCCTTACCAACTCTACCAATTACGGCGGAGCTATCTATGTTGCAGGAGACAATTTAAACATCCACAATTCCAATTTCACCATGTGCACAGCATACAATCGAAATGGTGGGGCGATATACGTTTTAGGTTTAAACACAATCATTTCAAAATCCAATTTTGTCATGAATAGGGTAAACACTGAAAATGGCCATGGCGGTTCCATTGCTATTCACGGTAATTTCACCAGGATTTTCAATTGTACTTTTGAGCGTTGTACCGCTTATGAAGGTGGTGTAATTTACATCAACGGTTCTTACACAATGATTGACGGTTATTCATGTATTATGAGTTTTGCATCTAATCATGGTGGTGCCATTTTCATTGAAGGGGATTACGCATCTGTTGCCGATTTTAACATTTCTCTTACCAACGCTACCAACCATGGGGGTGCAATGTATATATTAGGCGATTTTGCCAATGTTCACAACTCAAATTTCACAATGTGTACTGCAGACAATCGAAATGGTGGAGCGTTATATGTTTTAGGTTTAAACACAACCATTTCTGAATCTTCCTTTGTCATGAATAAAGTTAATCTCAATGACGGTTGTGGCGGTTCCATTGCTATTCACGGTAATTTCACCAGGATTTTGAACTGTACTTTTGAGCGTTGTACTGCTTATGATGGTGGTGTTATTTACATTAATGGTTATTACACTTTAATTGATGGGTACTCATGTTTAAAGAGTTTTGCAGCCAACAATGGAGGTGCCATTTTTATAGAAGGTGACAATGCTTTAATTGCAGATTTTGATATTTCCCTTACCAATGCCACAAATTATGGTGGTGCTATTTATGTTTCAGGGGACTTTGTAAAAATCCACAATTCCAATTTCACACGTTGTATAGCAGATAATTACGATGGTGGAGCATTATACATTTCAGGTTTAAACGCAACAGTTTCCGATTCTACATTCGTACAAAATAGAGTTAACAATGTCAGTGGTCATGGAGGTTCTGTTGACATTACTGGAAATTATACAAATCTTATAAATTGTGACTTTAAGATGTGCAGCGCTTATGAAGGTGGTGTTGTTAATATTGAGGGTTCTTATACTAATATTGACGGATTTACATCAAATATGACTTATGCCACCAATAATGGTGGAGCTCTTTATGTTGCAGGAGATTATGTAACCGTTAATGATTTCAGCATTGGATTCTGTAACGCAACCAATGACGGTGCTGCAATTTATATTACTGGAGATGATGACGTAAATATCATGAATGGTAACTTGACAACTTGTATTGCAGTTAACGGTGACGGTGGTGCAATATATGTAGGAGGATACAACACCACAATCGAAGGTTGTAACTTTGATAAGACCAGGGCATTATACGGCCGTGGAGGAGCAATATTCATCGAAGGTGACATGGCTAGTGTTGAAGATTCAAACTTTATACGCAGTTTTGCTAATGATGGGGGAATTATCTACATTTCAGGTCATGATGCCGGCATACTAAACAATAATCTCACCTACAGCTGGGCAGTGAATGCAGGTGGTGCAATATATATCGAAGGACATGATGTATTGATTGCAAACACCAATTTCGCATTCCTCAATGCAAGTAATTCAGCTAATGAGTATTCTGGTTTCGGTGGAGCATTATACATTGAAGGGAACAACGTAAACATTACCAATTCAACATTTTTAAGAAGCATTGCAGAAAAAGGAGGTTCAGGAGGAGCTATATTCATACTGGGTGAAAACGTCAACATTGAATATTCAAACTTCACATACTGTGCCTCTCCGGACTATCTCGAACGTGGTGGTGGAGCAAGTGCGGCTGGAGCTATTGCAATCGCCGGAGATGACGCTACAGTTAACGGATGCTATTTCCAATATGCAACCGCTCGTAATGGTGCAATAATGTTTATTGAAGGTTCAAATGCTTCAATAATCAATTCCACTCTTTTAAATTCCTATGCAGATTATGATGGAGGCGCAATATATATCTTTGGGGAAAACACAAACATTTCAGGAACCTCATTTTACAAGGTCAGATCAGAAAGGCACGGGGGAGCTGTATACATCAGATTCGGAGAAAACACAAACATTGAAAAGTCCAGTTTCATTAAATGCAATTCCACATACGGTGGTGCAATTGATATCGACGGAAGTGATGTTAAAATATCAGATTCCAATTTAAATGACTGTTTTGCATCTACCGATGGTGGAGCAATTTATATCACTGGTGAAAATGTAACAATGGTCAGATCCAATTTCACAAACTCCTTTGTGGATGATGGAAACGGCGGAGCCATTTACTGGGTGGGCTCCATAGGTCTGGTTGATGAATCCAATTTCATAAACAATACCGCTCCAAGACTGGGCGGAGCAATATTCATGAAAGAAAACTCCAAAATCACATTCCAAAACTCCAACTTCGTAAATAACTCTGCAGGAATCAACGGAGGAGCCATTGACTTCAACCGTGGAGCTCACGACGAGATAATCTTAAACTCAACATTTGAAAATAACATGGCAAACAGGTCTGCAGGTGCAATATTCTGGTTTGGAACTAACGGAACCATTAAAAATTCAAATTTCATAAACAATAAGGCATTAGGAATCATAAACTATACCGATTCATACGGTAATGTCACTTATGGAGGTTACGGTGGAGCCGTAATGTGGACCGGTGCACAGGGTGTTGTGGACAACTGTACATTCATTAACAACTATGCACAATACAATGAAGCAACCAAATCAGGCGGTCGTGGAGGCGCAGTATATCTTCAGGGCAGTGATGTAGGCAACTGTCACGACACTGCATTTTACAATTCAATTTTCATCAACAACACTGCAGGATATAATGGAGGTGCTGTAGATTGGTTCAGGGGAGCTGTAAACGGTATTGTTGAAAATTCCACATTCATCAACAACACAGCTCACAGATCAGGAGGAAGTATTTACTGGAGCGGTGTAAACGGTACCATTAACAATTCCACATTTGAAAATAATGTTGCGTTAGGCCAAATCACCGATGCAAACGGCGGCGGTGATGGAGGAGCTGTTCTTTGGGTAGGTCCGAAAGGAAATATAAATTCATCCAATTTCATCAATAACAAAGCAGCATACTCTGGTGGTGCAATATACCTGAAAGGCAGCGACAATGGTAGTGATGACCATTGTGATAATGTAAAAATCATGCACAGCGTATTTGAAAATAACTTTGCGGGCCTTAACGGAGGTGCAGTTGATTATCAGGAAGGAGCAACAAACGGTAATGTAAGCTATTCCAGATTTATCAATAATACTGCTTCCCGTAATGGTGGAGCAATCTTCTGGTTCGGACATTCAGGTGTGGTATCAAAATGCGTTTTTGTTGACAACAATGCGCTCGGAACAGTTGATGAAGACTCAAGAGGTGTTCACAGGTATATAGATGCAAACGGCAATAAAATTTTAGGAGGTTCCGGTGGAGCTATTGCATGGATTGGAGATATAGGACTGGTTGAAGATTCCGATTTCATCAATAACTCCGCAACAAGGTGGGGTGGTGCAATATTTTTAAGAGATAATGCGGACACAATATTCAAAAACAGTAATTTTGAAGGAAACACTGCAAAACAGGGTGGTGCGATTTATTGGGATGAAAATTCAACTCAATATCTTATTAATTGCGTATTGACTCATAATAAGGCATACCAGGGTTCTGCAATATATCTTTCACAGCATAATCTTGAAATCATCAATACAATACTTTTGGATAACAGGGCAGATTCATCTGAATTGAACTTATTTGTAACAAGAAGTGATGATAACAGCACAATTGAAGTGATTGCAGAGTTAAAAGGTATGGACAATCTCATAAATGCAATCTGGAATGATGGTGATGTTATTGCATTTACCAATGTGACATATCTTGGAGTTAACGGCATTACCAATACCGGTGCTTCACGCAGAACTGCTGTAAAACTTGAAGGTAACGACACTCCTATTGACAATGACACATTATATCAGACCCAATTGGAAGACTATCAGAATGTCACTTTCTACATATATGATGCTAAAAATAAACTGCTGGTTAAGGATACATTGAAAACCAACATATCCGGAAGAGCCACATTTACTTATACAAATAATCAAAACACTGGTAAATTATATGAGTTTGTTTTCCACAAAAGTGATGATTACTATTCATATATTGAAAATTCAACATCCAAACAGTTAGCATATGCAGTTATTCCAGCCAACAATATATATTATTTGGAAAATCAAACATTTTCAATCAACGTAATTCCTAAAACCACTAGTGCACCTGTTCCAACAGGCAATGTGTCAGTATGGATCGACGGGGAACTGTTATATGAAAACATCTCTTTAGCTGACGGCAAATCAATGGAAATTAATCTGGAAGGGCTCGCTGTCGGAACCTATGAAATAACTGTTTATTACAGTGGAGATGAAGTCTTCCTTCCAAGAGAAAATGCAACAACATTCAAAGTAATGAAAATACCTTCATTCATAACATTGACCGCTGAAAACTATACTTATGGAGAATTTGGAAAAATAATTATCCATATTCCTCAAGATGAAAACAACACAATAAATATAACATTTAACGGCCAAACATATCAGGTTAAAATCAATGAAAGCGGATATGGGGAATTTGACATTCCTTTCATGCCTCACGGAAAATACACTGTCCGCGCAGTCTATCCTGAAACTCATAATTATTTAAAATCATCAAACTCAACAACATTTGAGATTTACCCAGTATATAAGGTTATTATCACTAAAAACGTTAACATAACAGGCAATGCATCAGTAGGAGATTTAATCAACTTTACAATAACTCTCTCCAATGAAGGATCTGTCAACGCAACCAATGCAATTATCCAGGACAAACTGCCAAAATATTTGGAATACGTATCATCAGGTGCAAATGACTCATTAATTGCTGAAGTTGACGAATTTGGAGTGGTAACATGGAACATCGATAACTTCGCTGCAGGTTCCAAACTCATGCTGTGGGTGGTTGTCAGAGCTTCACTTGACGGTTCGTTTGCAAATATGGCAACTTTAAACTCAACAGAGATTAACAACGTTTCAAATATTGTAAATGTTAATGTAACTCCATTAGTGGACTTGAAGATCAATAAAACCGTAAATGTTAGTGAAGTTATTGTTGGAGATGAGATAGCATACATTATTACAGTTTTAAACAACGGTCCTAGCGATGCAAATGAAGTGAATGTGGTTGAAAAACTGTCTGAAATGCTTTCATTAATTAAAATTGACACTCAATTTGGATACTATGATGAAACTGCAGGCATATGGCACATCGGTAAATTGGTTAATGGAACTGCTGCAACATTAACTTTAACAGTCAAAATTCTCATGCAAGGCATAATTGAAAACATCGTATCAGTAACATCAAAGGAAATGGACTCTTATGAATTAAATAACAGGTATGCTGCAGATAATGTGGTTGTGACTAAATCAGACACTCTAATGAACGTTATTGCGGGTGACATTAGCTATGGTGAAGATGGAGAAATAGTTGTAAACCTTCCTAAGGATGCAACAGGAGCTGTAAACATTACTGTTGATGGAAAAACATATGAAATTCCTGTTGAAAATGGTGTTGCCAAATTAACACTCTCAGATATTTCCGGTGGAAATCATGATGTCAATATTGTCTATTCAGGGGATAATAAATATAATTCCAATTCAACAGATGCTAAATTCAATGTAGCTCCAATAACTCCAACAATCAAAATAGAGGCTGAAGACATTTTATTTGGTGAAATTGAAGTATTGAACGTTACAGTCAATGCTCCTGGAACTGTTATCATTACTGTAGATGGGCTAACCATTGAAATTCCATTAGATGGTGGCGTTAAAACCTCTGACGTTTTAGCTTTGGCAAATGCATTAAACTACGATGGCAAGGCAACATGGAATCTGATTAATTTACCGTTGGGTGCTCATAAGGTATTTGCAGTCTATAAAGGCAATGAAAATTATACAAGTGTCAATGCAAGTGCAGTATTCTATGTTAAAGCTGATGTAGGTGATGTTTCTGTCATTCTTTCAGATATCAATGTAGGGGATGATGAAATAATCAATATCAAATATCCTGAAGATGCAACAGGAGATGTAACAATCATTATAAACGGCAAATCATACACCAAACCTTTAAGAAATGGTGAGGTTACATTCACAATCCCTAAACTCAAGGCAGGAAAATACAAAGTTGACATTCACTATTCCGGTGATGATAAATACTTGCCTGATGAGAGCGAAGGATCATTTAAGGTATCCAAAGCTTCCAAAGTGAAAATCAGACTAACTGATGATAACATTGATTTCGACGGTAAAAAATTCACTGTAACTCTTCCAAGTGATGCTAAAGGCACTGTAACAATTGAGATTGGCGGTAAAACTTATACAAAAGCTGTTAAAAATGGAAAGGCAGTATTTGAACTTTCAGGTTTAAAATATGGTGACTACAGCATTTTCGTTTCATATTCCGGTGACGATAAATATGAGGGAGTATCAGAATCATTCATGATTAATGTTGATTCCGATGAAGGACCTGGTGCAGCACATGATGGCAAATCTTATGGTGAAATTGCCTCAGAAGGCGTTAACTTGTCAGATTATGCAACAAGTAATCCAGTTTGGATTTTACTGCTGATTTGTGTTGTGATTGGACTAATTAGGCCTAGGAGATATTGAAAATAGTTACATTTTTGTATACAATATATTTTTTAATGGAGATTATGCTTATGAAATTCGGTAATTATTTATTGAATTTTAAATATTTTCCATTTTTTTTTAAATATTTATAGTCACTTAACAAATTGATGTCAGGTATTTTTCTTTAAAATTTTTTTGTAGTGACTCTCCCTTACATTTCTTATTAAAGATTATATGTGATTCTTCTATTAACATTTCTTTTGATTCAATAGTTATGCCTTTAATATTTTTTTTATGGATGTCCCATACGCTTTCAACTGGATCAAACCATGGAGAATATTCTGGTATATATAGAAGATAGATATTTAATGATTCTGCAATATCTTTTGCAAAATCAGAGATGTGGGCACGTGCATTGTCTAAAAATATAACTATGCGTTGTCTATTTTGGAATATTTGATAAATTTCTAAGTCTTTAATCATTTGATATATGTAATCTTTTTTAGTTTGTTTTATTTTTTCTGGATTTTCTGTTGATTCTCTTTTACAGTGTTTTCCCAATTTTCTAGCAAGAATTGAAGATTTATCTTTTTTATTTCTTTTCATTGATCTTAAAATTTTTTCAGAAAATTCATCATTATTTTCATCATTATCCTCTATAATTTTCCTAATTTGTCTTTTTGATAAATCATAATTGTTTATTATGTAATTTAATAATTCTATGTCTTGTTCTTTATCTGAATAAAAATTTCTTATTTTAAATAGTGATTTGCCAAATTCAAATTCATTTAAATTTTTTATATCAAATAATAAAGATTCACTATTAAATCCTAAAACACCTAAAAAATTCACTGAATATGATTTAGCAGTTATTTGTACAGTATTTTCTTCACCTTCCAGATAAATACTTTTTTTAGTCCCTATTCCTGTTTTTATCGTTGATTCATCAAGTGCAATAACAATGTCATGTATTGTTATTCTTGCAAAATCAATGTTTTTTTTAAGATTTCTTCCCCATTTTCTGGTGCTTCTCTGAATTTTGGTCTTGGTTTACCGTAATTAAACCCTAATTGCCTTACAATATTGCAAACATGCGGTAAAGTAAATTCTATTCCAAAATCCTCTTTTAAAATTCGTTGAGCATCAGTCATAGTTACATTTTCGCTTTCGATTAGGATTTGTTTGAATTGTACTTTATTTTCTTCAGATAATTTTGATGGTTTTCCACCACTAAAATTGGGAATCAAACCATTTAAACCTTCATTTTCGCAAGCTTTAGCCCACCTGTTTATTGTTCTATAACTAACTCCAAGTATTTCTCCTGTTTCTTTATGATTATGACCAACTGATATTAATTTCATTGCAATCAATCGTTGATAATACCTAATTGGATAATCAAGAGATTTTAAAGCTTCATCTAATTCTTTTTCATCCATTACATTAAATATTTCAATTTTACTTTTTTTAGGCATAATATACTATATGTCTAAACTAGTATATATAAAAGACATGACAAAAGTTAGTTAAGTTACTATACTCAGTTTTTTTTGAAGTATCGTTTGTTCTATTATGTAATTTAATTTGGTGGGGTGTAGTTTGGTTGACTGATGGATACTTGACTTCTAAGCCTCCAGAATAATGTAATTGTAAAATATTTTGGACAATATTCAAAAAAATAATTAATTGTAAGTTATTGTATAAATTTACAATATAATTTTCATTATTTCTTTAAAATAGTCGTTATTTCTCATGTGTATGTTTGAAATATCTTATTTTTCATCATTAAATTGATATGATGGAATATATGTTTATTTTCTTAATTTTTGTCTAATTTTGACTAAATTACACGTTTTAATTGATTTAAATGGTTGTTATGAAAAAGGGCAATATATACTGTATATTTTTTCCTGTAACTCTGTAATTTGTCTATTATTTTCTATTAATATTGGTTCTCATTTAGTTATTTCATTTAATTTTTAATATTATTTAATATTAGTATATTTTTTTATATTAATATTCAGTATGATTAATTATTATCGTACATATTTTAATTTTTATTTTTTTTATTGTAGTCATGTTTATAGTCAACGACACTGAAAATTATAAATATCATGAAACATAATAAATATTATTATGTCTAGTCAAAAATTAATTAAGGAGTATTCTGGAATTATTTCTGATATTCAAACTGAAATAAAGAAATTAGAAAATGATACAAGA
>JAFUIW010000052.1 GCA_017473945.1 Methanobrevibacter sp.
GAAGAAAAATTCGAAGAGAAAAAAGAAAAAGGCAAAAACATTGCTGATAACGTTATCAGCGATTTATCCAAAAGTATAGATGAATTTAAAGAAAGCCTTAAATCAATGCAAAAAAATGCTGATCAAAGATATCAAGATTACAAAAAATCCACTGTTCAAACTTTAGACATCGATTTAGTAGAAACCGAAGATGTTTACTACATCAAAGCAGCAGTGCCAGGTGTCAGCAAAAAAGATATTTTAATTGAAGCTGGCGACAATGACATTACTATTGAAACCACATTCACCCCTTACATTGAAGAATTCAAAGAAGAGGATGAAGCTGAATTAATCGTTTCTGCAATTAAATCAGGCAGATGTGTAAAAACAGTGAGATTTGAAAACAGTATTGATATTGAAAATATTAAAGCTAGATTCAAAAACGGAACTGTTATAATTAAACTTCCAAAATTAATAATACCAAAACATAAAGTAACCGTGGAATAATTTTTCCACAATTTTTTCTCTTTTTTTAAAATAAAAATAGTAAATGTAGTTAAACTACATTTTTTAATATCTGACTTTTCCAATGTGTCTTGTAGCACCAGGATCTTCATCATTGAAGTGTGCAAGGTAATATACAAACCATTCAAGAGGAATCACAAGCACAAATGGAGATAACAATTTATCGACACTTGCATAGTCTTCAAGGTTGTAGATTATTGATTTTGTCTCAAGGTTTTCACAGAAGTCAATAGCTTTCTGTGTGATTTCATCAGACTCCAAATCTGATCTCAATATTATGACAGGAACATCCTTTTCAACCCTTTCGATTAGACCGTGCCTGAATTCGGCTGAGTATTCAGGACATGCATGCTTGATTGCTCCTTCCATAAGCATTGTCATTGCAAGCTTGTATGCAAGACCGAAGTTCGGACCGCTGCCCATACAGTAGAATATGTCTTCACCGGCGTATTTTTCAGCCAATGCCTTGTTTTCATCTTCTGTAAGCAACAGCAGTTTTTCAATCATTTTAGGCATGTCAGCAAGTTCCGCCAACAGTTCGGTTTTGTTTTCATAATCTGAAGCCTTGAACAGAATCTGGTAAAGGCAAGCCAATTGAGCAATATAGGTTTTTGTACCTAAAATAGCTGTTTCTGTCCCACCCCTAGTTACAATTGGAGTTTTAGCTTCTTTAGTCATTGAACTTTCAGGTTCATTTGAGATTGAAACAGTGTGCAGGCCAAATTCATTAGCTCTTCTAAGAGATGTCAATGTATCTGCGGTTTCACCAGATTGTGAAGTGAATATTGCTATAGAATTTTCATTTTCGACAAGTTTCTTGTTGTAGTAGAATTCATAACCGGTATATACTTCAATATTGATATTGGTACTGGACATTCTGATTGCGTCACGAATGCTGTAACATGTGGAAATGGAACTTCCACAACCAATCAGATAAACCTTATCAGCTTTTGAAACCAAATCGGACACTTCTTCCATTTTTTCAAATTCGGATTCAAAAGTCTTTTGAAGTGCCTCCGGTTGTTCCATCATTTCATCATACATTTTATATTTCATAGCTTAAACTCCTTTAAAATTAAATAATATTAATAATATATTGTTAACCAATATATAAAAATGTTTTTTTAAAATGATTATTATGGAAATCGATTTATCATTAATTGGAATGGAAAGGGGAAGACAATACGAAACGATAATTACCACCAAAAACGATGACGGCACCAACCATGCGGCCCCAATCGGAGTTTTGTGTTCAGGTCCCGACATCATCATATGTAGAATCTTCAAGGGAAGCCATACCCTGGAAAACATTCTAAACCGAAAGGAATTCTATGTAAACATCACCCATTCCCCAGAACTGTTTACATACAGCCTGATTGACGAAATAGCAGACGATTGCTTTAATGACAACACCACTCTTAAAGGAGCAAATGCATATTTTAAATGTGAAGTAATCAGTTTTAAGCAGGCGGTTAAGCAAAGCGACCCTGTTAAAAGAAAGGACGAAGCCATTGTATTTAAATCAAAAGTGATTGAGCTTGTGATAAACAATGAAACCCAAGCATTTAATCGTGGATTTGCATATGTCATTGAGTCCCTAGTTAATTTTGCACGCTTCGATTTGGTTGAAGGCGAAGATAAGGAGTTTTACCTGAAACGCTTCAGGGAAGCCTATCGCGTAGTGAATAAGGTCGGCACCCGCCAGGACATTAAGGCTATGCGTAAAATAAAAAAAGAGTTAAAAAATAAAGGTCATGACCTTTAATTTCTTATAACATCCATAAATTCAAAGAGGTCTCCGTCAAACAGTCCCCTGTCTGAAATCTTGATTGAAGGAATAACCAGCAGTGACATGAAAGCCATTGTCATGAATGGAGCGGTGAGCTTGCATCCTAAAGCAAACGCCATTTTCTGCAGCCTGAGTAATTTTTTTGCAATATCAAATCCGTCCTCGTTGCTCATCAAACCGGCAATCGGAAGGGATAGTGAATCTTCAAAGTCCTCACTGACCACAGCTATTCCACCCTTGTTGTCTATTACCTTATTGACAGCTTCAGCCATCCTTTCAGCTGAATATCCAATAACAACAATATTGTGAGAATCATGAGAAATTGATGAAGCAATGGCGCCTTTTTTAAGGCCAAATCCTTTAATGAACGCATTTGAGACATTGTTTGATCCGTAACGCTCAACGACGGCAATTTTCAACACATCCTCAAATATGTCCGGCTGGACGATACCATTTTTTGTAATGAGACTTGCAGTTGTCTTTTTAGTCAACAAATCCCCATCAATACATTCTATGACATTTACTTCACATTCATCACCGTCAAAGTAAACGTTAAAGTCCTCAGGAGATTTCTTGTCAACATTCATAGAGTTTCCAACTTCAACATCCTCTGCATCGAAAAGGACATTTTCACCATCGAAAACGCATTCTCCAGCTATGTATGTTTTCAATACATTGAAATCATTGAAATTATCTATAATAATGAAGTCTGCTTTCGAACCTGTGACAATGGATCCTCCATCAAGACCATAATGAGCTGCAGGATTTATTGTTACCATGTCAATTGCCTTTATCAAGTCAATTCCAAGATCAACTGCCTTTTTTACTGATTCATTCAAATGGCCGTGAGTCAGGTCTTTCGGATTTTTGTCATCACTCACTATGAAATCGAAAATCGGTGAGTGAAGTCTTCTTGAAAGCACCTCGTTAGGGATAATTCCAAAACTGTCCTGATTTTTGTAATGTTCAATACGTTCAGAAAAATCAAAGAGAGCTTCCATATTTTTAGCAGATGAACCGTCACGAACCATAATTTTCATACCTTTCTGCTTTTTCTCGATAGCTTCCCTAAAATTACTGCATTCATGATCAGTGACTATACCCTGTTCGATATACCTATCCAATTCTCTTCCGGAAACAAGTGGAGCATGACCATCGATAGGCTTGTTGTACTTTCTTGCGATTCTCAGTTTCCTTAAGACTTCCTCATCAGCACCAATAACACCCGGGAAATTCATCATCTCGGCAAGCGCAACAACTTCAGGTTTTTGAAGAAGATATTCTATATCCTCAGAATCGATTACTGCACCAGATGTTTCAAATGCAGTTGCAGGAACACAGGAAGGTGCCGCAAAATAAAAGTTGAACGGAACTGTGGAAGCGTTTTCAATCATGAATTCTATTCCATCAATTCCCCGAACATTGGCAATTTCATGAGGATCACATACAACTGCAGTGGTACCGTGCCTTACGGCAACCCTTGCAAACTGTGCAGGGGTCATCATACTGCTTTCAATATGAATATGAGAATCAATGAATCCTGGAAGCATCAAACCTTTAACATCAATTTTAGTTTCTTCAGTAACCTGAATCGGGACAATCTCCTTAAAGATTCCATCTTCAATTGTTATCCTTGCAGGATAAACTGAATCAGTCAATACATCCAGAATATATGCAGTGAACTTCATTTTTCATCCTCATGTAAAGCACTATAAAGAAGTGGCAGGAATGTACCGATATCGGTTACTATGCCTACAACCTGTGCACTTCCCCTGTCGGATAATTTGGTAACTGTGGATGGATTGATATCTACACAGATACTTTTAACCCTTGAAGGAAGAAGATTGCCTGTTGCGATTGAATGCAGCATTGTGGCAATCATCAATACCATGTCCACCTCCTGGGCGTAATGCCTCATCAATCTTTGAGACACCGCAGTATCGGTTATCACATCAGGAAGAGGTCCGTCATCACGGATGGAACCTGCAAGAACATATGGAACATCATTTTTAATACATTCATACATGATTCCCCCTGTCAAGGTTCCGTCCTCAACTGCCTCCCTAATTGAACCGGACCGGTTTATTCTATTAATGGCCCTCATGTGGTGGGTATGACCATGAGCTACAATTTTTCCGGTTTCAACTTCAATACCCAGTGAAGTTCCGAAAAGATCGGATTCAATATCGTGAGTGGCCAGCGCATTACCCGCCATGATTACATCAATGTATCCTTCCCTAACAAGAGCAGCCAGATATTTTCCAGAGCCTGTGTGAACGATAGCAGGTCCGCCAACAATACCAATTTTTCCACCTTTCGCCTTGATTTCCTTCATCTCTTTCGCAATACCATTGATCAAGTTCATCAATGGCTTTTCCGAAGACACATCACTGTTCATGAACTCGAATACCTGCTGTTCGTCCCTTGACCTGTGAGGAGGTGTTACCCTTACACCGTCAAGACCGACAACTATTTTGTCTCCCGCCTTGACATCTGCAATTGGTTTTACGTAAGCCCTAGGGACATCCTCATCAACGACCACAAGACAGTCCATTTCAATTTGTTCTACAAGCATCCAGTTTCCTTTGTAGTAAATGTGAGTAGTGTGATTGGATGATGAATAAAAACCTTCAGGAGCAACCTTGTCCTTGGTTGATGCAACCAATTTCACTTCCTTGATTTCATCTATGGAAGCACCAAGAACAGACAATTCATCCAGAATAGAATTCAACAACTCGGGAGAATCTGCAGAAACTTCAATCTTAGCCCTGCTCACATCAGATTTTTTTCTTCCTATATTAATTTCCAATATATCAAATTCTCCACCATTGTCCATAATTATGCCCATTGTTCTGGTCAGTGTCAATGAGTCAATAATATGGCCGTTGAGTTCTATTATACGTTTATTCATAATTATTTGCTCCATATTGTTAATATTATAATTATGGTTTTGGTGATATTTAATGGTATTGTTAGTTAAAAAAAGAGAAAAAAGTTATATCCAAGAGGCGAAATTGCCTGCAATATCTTGAATATTCTTTTTTAGATAGATATTTGAAATATATGCGATTATTATTCCCAGAAGAATTAGAAGTAAGATTTGTCCTCCAAAAACCCATTCATAGACTCCTGCTGCAAATGAACCCCAAACAAATTCAATAATGGGATTTTCCAAAATGCCCAATATTAATCCTACACAAAATCCGAATATTACCGCATTGGCTTCATTATTGACTAACCCTGCAAAAAATCCTACACTTATCAAAATAGCTATGATAAATGAAATCCAGGACAAACCAATTAATACACCAATAATTGAAAGTACAACAGCCACAATCAATGCAACAATAGTTGGTTTTATGACCTTGTTGAGGTCAACCTTATCTTTGAAACTTTGATTTGGAGTGGAATTTTGGATTTCCAGCTTTTCTCCAGTGATGATGTTGATTCCACATTCAGGACAGAATGTAACTTCCTCTTCAATCTGAAAACCACAGTTACGACATATGTGAACATGATTTGAATCTACCACAGGTTTTGCATGTTCAATCTTTGTTCCGCAAGTTGGGCAAAACAACACACCATCCGGAACTTCAGAACCGCAGCTTTTACACAGGTTAGAATTGTTCTGTTCCACTTTGGTTCCGCATTCAGAACAGAAATCAACATCATTTTTAAGGGATGCACCACAATTGCTGCATTTTAAATCATCTGTTTCATTGGTTGAGCCCTCTTGTGATTTTAATAGAGAATTTCCGCAGTTCGGACACATGTCAAAAGAATCAGCAACTTCAACTCCGCATCGACTACATTTAACCATCAAAACACCTAGTTAAACAGCAAATCTTTCTTGAGCTGGTCGAATTCATCCTGTGTGATTGCACCGCTTTCAAGCAATTCTTGGAATTCCTTTAGCTGTTGAGCTTTTGTTGGTTCGGAGCTTTGGTTTTGAACAACAACAGTCTGCGGTTTTCCCCTTAATGTCTCGAACAAGTCAATCAGATTCTGACCGAACTGATAGCTTGGAAGTCTGACTTCAAAGGAAGTGTTGTCGACCAGTTTGATTAATAACCTGTCAAACATGTCCGCACTGTCATTGTTGGTAATCATGTCCTTAAACCTGGTTGCCTTAAGGGATTGGATATCGTTTTTAATGGATCTCATGATGTCGTCCGGAGATGTCCATGCCCTTTTGGTAATGTCGACATATCTGCTGTCATCACCCAGTCTTTTGGTCACCCTCATTGAAACGATTTTATCGAAATAGAAATTATTTATTCCCGCATTGACCTTTTCCCAATCACGATTATCGATTTCCATGAATACAAATTTATCTTCCTTGATTAGGAAAAATCCATCAATGATAGTTTCATTTCCCAAATCACGTCTTAACAATCTGTTTACTGGAAGTCCGAATAATGCGGTATCCACAACGTCATTAGTCAGCTGGTGTTTTGTTGTAGTTTGCTCCAGCTTGTTGAATCTTTTAACGCTTGTCAAAAAGTAGTCTTCATCCTTGATTCCGAATTCCTCAGCAAGCATATCATATCTTTTAATTATTTCGTCATGTTTTGCCTGCCATTCCCTTTGTGAATATGACATTGAACCTGCAACGCCATTATTTAGCTTATGGCCGCATTCCTTACAGAATGTTGTATTTTTGCTGTTTTTGGTTCCGCATTTCGGACAAATGTCTGAGTTGCTTTCATATTTTTCCACTTTTTCCCCGCAGTTGAAACAGAAATCGGAACCTACAACTTCCGCTCCACAGTTTTGACATTTAACCATAGTTTAACCCCAATTATTTTGATCAATTGATTTTCTGATTTTGTTTCCCCATTTGTTCTCTTCAATTTCATCGACAGTGCTTTGAAGGTTAGTGGAAACATTGGAAATGGACTCGTTGAGTGCGTTAATCTTGTTGTCCATGATATCGATTTCCAATTTCATGAATCCCTTCTCTATATCGGTGTATGTTTTTGAATTTTCCTCTGAAATCATCTCTACCTCAGTTCCTTCGTTCAGCATGTCCATCAATCTTAAAAATACATGTTCCTGATGTTGCTTTTCATATTCTTTAATGTCTGCAATACTGTAAATGTTATCAAGTAACATTTTAATAACGTTGATGAAATCCTCCCTGTCTGAGTGACTGTTGACATTGCTTGGAAGAATATCAGTCTTTAATAAGAATACTGAATCAATTTTTTCTTGGGTTTTCAACACCAATGAATATCCCTTACCTTCAATATAGACCAAAGATATTGATCTGTTATCATAAATTTCAAGTTCAACCTTTGAAAATTCCTTAGGAATTGACAAAAAGTCCAAATTTCTAACTAACATCTTAAACCTCACTAAATTCAATAGTATTTGCATAATGCATTGCATCATCAAGGTTTCTGCTGCCAACAAAAACGGCTTCGCTTCCATCATCATTCACTTTACCGACAAGATACGGCGGCATGTTTCTCATATCTATATCCGTTGTGAGAATTAACGAATTTCCATCATTTTGATAAATTTCATACAGATATGATGTTGTCAAGTCGTTGACTGCATGCTGCCATGCATTGGACTCGCCTTCTACGAGCAGAGAATTATTATAGTAGTATACTACCATCTCACCATCATCCAGTTCACATCCTGCATTATCTTCCCAGTATTCTCCTTTGCATCCCAGTGCACCATTGGCCCGACACCAGGCCACATCAGAGTAATGGTCTCCCAATGGAATGTCCATTGTGAAATGACCGTCAAAGTCCTGGCTTGAGTGAATCATTCCAAATTGAAATATTGAAAAGACAATTGCAATAATAATGATGATTAATAAAACCTTTTTGTTCATGAAAAACCTCTCAATTGTAATATTAATTATCTTACACACAACATATAAATATTGCTATTAGCATGCTAATATCATATAGATATCTACTATATAGCTAAAAACAAAATTAAAATCATGAGCAAAAAAGATGATATGAGCATCGTGTCCCTGCTTGCAAGGTCCAAAAAAAGAATAAGCGTGCTTAAATCACTTGAAAAGGAAGACAAGATACCTTCAAAAATAAGCAAGGATATCGATGACAACAGCAACCATGTTTCAAAATACCTGAAAACCCTGAAGGATGCTGAATTGGTGGAATGCCTGAATGAAGAGGACAAACGCTACAGGTTCTACAGCATCACCGACAAGGGCAAATACTACCTTGACAAGGTTGAAAAAGAATATAAAGAGTAATTATAATTTTAAAGCTTCCTTTTTACAGCCATTAACACATCTAAGGCATAGAATGCATTCAGTACCATTGACCCTTTTTCTTGAATTGTCCAGCATATCAACATCCATAGGACATTTCTTAATGCATTTGCCGCATTCGACACACTTATTACCGTCAACAGTGACTCTCAGCAATGAAAAATAGCTTGATATCTTTAAAAATACTGTAATCGGACAGACATATTTGCAGAATGCCCTATTGTCCTTGAGTTTGAATGCGAGAATTATTCCAACTGCATAATAGATTAGATTACCTACAATGAATGTATAATACATGATTAAATCCAAATCATTGGTTTTGGTGATGAACAATCCCACAACAAAACATAATATAATCACGAAAAGGATGTATCTCACATATCCCCAGCTTTTTCTCTCACCTTGAGGAGTTCTGTATGGAAGCAAGTCCAGTATCATTGCCGTCCAGCAGGCATATCCACACCATCCCCTTCCAAACAGCAGAGGTCCTGCGATTTTTGCGATTAGAAAATGAATCACAGCGGCTTCAAAAACGCCTAAAAAGAGATAGTACCAAAATCCGGACATTGAAATGTTTTCATGACCTAAAATTCCAACATATATGAAAAGATATGATCCAATAGCCAGCAATATTATGTTTCTTGCATAATCCTTTCCTTTTGCCATGAAAAACAGGCCTATTGCAATGGCAGTTCCAATATAAAGGAAATTAAATATAAAAAATGTATTTGAAGTCATCATATAGATTACTGCTGCAATTATTATGAAAATTATCTCCATTATTATTGGTGCCCTGACATTCATGGTTAAATATTTTTGCATCCATGATATTAAATTTTACTTTTAGGGAAAAATTGCCCTGAAAAAATTTCGTGTTTTAAAAAAAAAACTCATTTGCCTTTGAAAGCCTTAATAATACTTTCTGCAATTTTAAATGCATCTGCAATGCTGGTGAATTCCCATTTATGATATTCTTGAGAATATCTTGATGGAACAATTAACCTATAATCCGCCTGGTGCCTTAATTTCTTCAAAAGAAGAAGGTCTAAATATACTCATTATTTTTATAATTTGTAAAAGGGCCTTTTTTCTTTATGAAATTAGGTAATTTTGTATGCTCACCGACTCCAGATTGATAATTCATATGCTGTTTTAGCCATTCTCTTAGGAAAAGAAAAACGGCATAATATATTTTAACATATATTGTTCGGTTGACTGCAGACTTTGATGAATCCAAATCATCCTTGA
>JAFUIW010000053.1 GCA_017473945.1 Methanobrevibacter sp.
AATAAAAAAGATGCTGAAATCAAAATAACTGAATCACAATACAAAAAGGAGTTGGCTGAAAAAGATGAGCTTCTTGCTTTGGAACTGGCTAAAAAGGATGCAAAAATTGCCGAATTAAATGCATTGCTTAAAACCAATGGTGTAGTTTAATCCAATAAACAGTTTGTCTGACATTTTCATAACCTATTTAACATATGTGTAACTAATTATTCATAATGGTGATAATTTGAGTTTTGATGTTAAGGAAGCTTTTTTAATTTTTATTCGCGGACTTTTGATGGGTTCCGCAGATATTGTTCCAGGTGTTTCAGGAGGAACAATAGCACTGATAACAGGTATTTACGGACATTTGATTGAAGCGATAAGTAAAATCAAGTTTGCATTCATAAAACCTCTCTTTAAAGGTGATTTCAGAGGTTTTATCGACGGACTGTTAGATGAAATTGACTTCAAGTTCTTCATACCTCTGGTTTTAGGTATTGGAGTTGCATTTCTAACCCTTGCAAAGGTAGTTACTTACTGTATGGATGTATACACAGCATTGACCTATTCATTTTTCTTAGGTTTAATCATAGCTTCTGCAGTGATTTTATTTAGAAAACTAAAACATGTTAATCTTAAAAATCTGATATTTGCAATTATCGGTGCAATTTTAACATTCATATTTGTTAGCTTAAATCCGATGGCAGCAAACCATTCTTTAATCGTTCTGTTCTTCTCAGGAATGATTGCAATCTGTGCAATGATATTGCCGGGTATTTCAGGTTCATTCCTGCTTCTGTTATTGGGTCAATACGAGTACATGCTGACAGCGCTTCATGAGCTGCATTTTTCTGAAATCATAGTGTTTGTAGTGGGTGCACTAATAGGAATCCTTGGATTTTCAAAAATTCTGAATTATCTGCTTAAAAACCATGAGGAAGTAACCATGGCATTTCTCATTGGTGTAATGCTTGGATCACTTAGGGTTCCTGGTGTTGAAATTGCAAATTCTGTCGGAATGAACTTCGCAGGACTATTCCCATGTCTGATTATTGCAGTAATCGGTTTTGCATTAATCATTATCATGGAAACCAGATTTGATTATATGGAGTAATGATAGTATGAATATTGGAAAAATTTCAATAATATTTTTTATTATATTTATAGCTTCAGTTAGTGTAGCTTCAGCAGGAGAATTTGATTTTTTGGAAAATTCTTCCCAAACACAATCTATTGGCGACATATCTGAAGATATTGGTGGCGATGGGATATTAAAACTTAATATTGCTAATTGTTATAAATTGGATGAAAAAAGTATTCCCGACGGTTCTTTCAGTAACCTGAATGGTGAAAATTTCACATGGAAAAATGCTAAAAACATCTCTTTTTCTGATGAAATGGGATTTGACAGTTATGTAATTTTCTGGAAGGCTTCTCCTGATGATTATAATTTAAACACATCATCTGATAAAGATTTATACATTTCAGGCTACACTCCAAGATATCAGGATATCTTTTTTTTAGAATACTCAAAAAGTAAAAATGCTGTTTATGGAGTAATTTTGGGAAATCATAATCAGATGTATTCCCAATCAGATTTGGTCTATGATATGTTGGGTTTTGATGAAAGTCAATTTGATGTATCTTCAGATGTTACTGGAAATCTCCTGTCTTCAGGTTCATCTTCATCAGGTAGCAGTAGCGGTGGCCATTATGGTGGTGTTGATACTTCTCCGTATCATCTTGCTAAAAATGATCCTGGAGCTTATTACGACCATTATGAATATGGTGATAATTATAAAATTGATGATTATCTGGAATCACAGGGTTTTGACTAGTTCAGTCAATTCATCCTAATTTATTTTTTTAAAAATTTATTAACAATTAACAATATATTATTATATAATGCTAGTTTTAAAAAAGATTAAAAAACAGTGGAGATTATATCCGATAGGTTCTCCAAAAGGGGCACTAAACCATAAAAGGGAACCCGAATTCGTTGGTAATATCAAGTTTTCACATGATGGCGATTCTCTTTCCATTGCAAGATTCGTAGCGGATTACAATTTCAATGACAATTCCACTTTAAACGAGAAATTAATGCCTCCTGGTGAAGTTATCAAGTTACTTAGATCTCAAGCTGTATTTTTAGCAACACCTGATGAAAAGGTGGAAAAATTCCTCAAATCATTAAACATTAAGGTCAGGCGCACCCAGGTATGTGATTTCTGTGCATTTGAGGGAAACATAACCATCGTAAATTCATCATATTCATATAAGCACAACAATCAGCTGATCTGTAAGGACTGTGCACATGACACGATTAGGGAGGAGCTGAAGCTTCAGGGATTTGACAAATCCATTTTTAGAAACTTAAAAAAGACATTGGAAAAAACTGGAAGTCTTGAAAAAACTCTGTCTGTTCTTGACCCTCACTTTGATGCCATTAAAAACAGAAATTTGACCTTGTTTGATAAAACCAAAAAGTCAAAGCACATCATCCCTCCGGTTGACATGAAAAGGCTTAAGATTCCAAAAAACTTCAAGAAAGTACTTCTGGATTCCGGAAACACCAAGCTCCTGCCTGTACAGTATCTAGCAATTAAGGAAGGACTTTTGAAAGGTGAAGACTTGCTTGTTGTAAGTGCAACAGGTTCGGGTAAAACTTTGGTAGGTGAGCTTGCAGGTATCGTTGAGGCTTTAAAAGGCAAGAAATTCGTCTTTTTAACTCCATTGGTTGCTCTTGCAAATCAGAAATACCGAGACTTTAAAAAGAAGTATGCCCAACTCGGATTGAAAGTGGCCATCAAGGTTGGAAGAAACCGTGTAAAGGCAAAAGGTGAATTGAATCTGCCGGATTCTGATGTATCAAAAGCAGATATCGTTGTAGCTACATATGAAGGGATAGATTATCTTTTAAGAAACGGAAATTCATCATCTCTGTCCAATTTGGGTGTGGTTTTGATAGATGAAATTCATATGATTGATGATGAGGACCGTGGAACACGTCTTAACGGTTTGATAAAGCGTGTAAAGCATTTGTATCCTAAAACTCAAATAATAGGTCTTTCAGCTACAGTCAAAAACCCTGAGTTTTTGGCCGATGAGTTCAACATGAAGCTGGTCAAGTATGATGAAAGGCCAGTGCCGCTTGAAAGACATCTGGTTTATGTGAGAAACGAGTCTCAAAAACGCTTCCTGATGCAGAAACTGGTTCAAAAGGAATACAACACCAAATCCAAAAAAGGTTTCAGGGGCCAGACCATAATATTTACAAATTCAAGGCGCAAAACCCACCAGATTGCAAATTATCTCACAAATAAACGTGTCAACGCCAAGGCTTACCATGCTGGTTTGTCATATTATAAAAAGGAAAAGATTGAAAAGGACTTTGACAAGGGCAAGATTTCATGTGTCGTTACTACCGCAGCGCTTGCAGCAGGCGTAGACTTCCCGGCTTCACAGGTAATATTCGACTCATTGGTCATGGGAAACAAGTGGATTAATCCGAATGAGTTCTCACAGATGCTTGGTCGTGCGGGAAGACCGTCATATCATGATAGGGGTATAGTATATCTTATACCTGAAGTGGGAAATGATTTTCAGGGAGAATCAGAAGAGGCAATGGCTCTGGATCTTCTTGAAAGCAACAGCGAAGATGTCTTTATAGAATACGATGAGGAGTCTGCATACGAGCAGATACTGGCAGATATTTCCTCAACTTCCATAAAATCATTTGATGAATTAAATAAGTTTTACAAGAATATTGACGTTCCGATAAGCATAAAGATAGCCGTTGATGAGATGGATGATTTAGGACTGATTAGCAGAACTCCAAATAACAAATTGGAAGTTACCAAGTATGGAAGGGCAACATCAGTGTCATTTTTATCAATAGAAGATGCAGAATTTATTAAAAATACACTAAACGATTACAATTATCTAAAAAGATATGTCGGACATTCTCCAATGTATAAGAAAAAGGATAAGTATGATAAATTGAAAGTGCTGATTTTAGCTATGGCGCTTGACCTGGAGATGTTTGAAAACGCATATCTCTCCAATGTGATACACAATCAGATTTCAAATGCACTGAAAATCAAATTCTCAACAAGATTATTTGCTGAATCAACTTTGGATATTATCTCCAGTGGTGAGGCCATTGAAAAGGTCGACAAGAAATTCCAGGATGCATTGATTGCTCTTCAAAGTGATTTCATGCAGTGCAGATGTCAGGACAGACCATTCTGCAGCTGTATGCAAAGGGGAATATCAGAGGTCATAATCCACGAAAGACTTAAAGGTAAGGACCCACAAGATATATCAAATAAGTTGTTTAGAAAATATCAAATTCAAGTCTATCCCGGAGACATTTTCTCATGGCTGGACAATTTTGTGAAAAACCTTGATGCAATAAAAAGGATTTCTAAAGCTCACAATAGACAGAATTTTGTTAAAAAAACTAATTGGTTAATTAAAAAAATAGAAAACGGGTGAAAATGCATGTATGCAGAAGATAAAATATTAATTGGATGTAATGATACAGAAAAAGTTTTTTTACTGCCTAAACTGGCTAACCGTCACGGCTTGATAGCCGGTGCAACAGGAACTGGTAAAACCATAACCCTGAAAACTCTGGCTGAATCATTTTCAGATATGGGAGTTCCTGTATTTTTGGCTGACATGAAAGGGGACATTTCAGGCCTTGCTAAAATAGGCTCCGAAACAGAAAAAATCAAGACAAATGTGGAAAAATACGGTCTTGCAGATATGGAATTCAAATATCAAGCTTATCCTGTTGAGTTCTGGGATCTTTTCGGTGAAAAAGGATTGCCTGTACGTGTGACATTATCTGAAATGGGTCCGACACTTCTTTCAAAAATCTTGAACCTGTCAGAAGCACAGCAAGGTGTATTAAACATTGTATTTAGAGTGGCTGACAGCAATTCATTGCCTATAATTGACTTGAAAGACTTAAAAGCAATGATTAATCATGTCGTTGAAAACAAGGACAAATATGAAAGTGAATACGGCGCAATAGCTGAAAAATCTGCAAATACAATCTTAAGAAGCCTTATTACTCTTGAAGACCAGGGTGGAAACGACTTTTTCTTTGAACCTGCACTCGATTTGAATGATTTCATCAGGGTCGATGAAAATGGAAAAGGTATCATAAACATTTTAGATTCTCAAAAATTGTCACTTTCTCCTGAAATATACTCAACATTCTTGCTTTGGATGTTATCCACTTTATTTGAAAACCTTCCTGAAGTGGGGGACATGGACAAGCCTAAATTCGTATTCTTCTTTGATGAGGCACATTTATTGTTCGATGATATGTCACCTGAATTCGGCAAGAAAATCGAACAGATTGTACGTTTAATTAGGTCAAAAGGTGTAGGATTGTATTTCATCTCACAATCACCTGCAGACATTCCTGATGATATTTTAGCACAACTCGGAAACCGTGTCCAACATGCACTTCATGCATACACTCCAAAAGACCAGAAAGCTGTTAAAGTTGCTGCTGAAACATTCAGACCAAATCCTGACTTTGCAACTGCAGATGTCATATCCGAACTAGGAATAGGTGAAGCGTTGGTGTCAGTATTGGATGATAAGGGAGTTCCAGGAATTGTCCAAAAGGTAGATATAGTGCCTCCGCAAAGTTATATCGGAGCTATAGATGATTCAATGAGGTCTGAATTAATCAATCTGTCTGAACTGAAATCCAAATACTGGGATGCAGTTGACCCAGAATCCGCTTATGAATTGCTGTTGAATAAAATAGATTCCGATGACAATCTTGAAAGTGAAGTTGCACCTGAAACCAAAGAGATTATCGAAGAAGCTATTGAGCAAAAACAAGAAGCACCAGTTCAACAGGCTCCGGCTGAAGAAGCTCCTGTTCAGGAAGCTCCACAACAACCTGCATTTGGTTTAGGTGATATTATTGGAACTGTTATGGGTGGTGCTCAACAAACCAGTGGCAAAAGGGCTAAAAAATCTGAAGCTCAAAAGATGGCTGAAAAAGCAGCAACACAGGCAGCCAATACAGTGGCGCGTGAAGTTACCAAGGGAATCATGAGAGGATTATTCGGTCAGATGAAATAGGTGATAAAATGGCACATCCTCACAAGAATGCAGTGGCCAACATGCCTGCTTCATCATTGGTTGGCATCATTGAAGAGTCTAAAATGACATATGTGCGTGAAAACTTAAGCATTTTCTTGCATGAAAGTCAGATAAAACTTCTAAAACAAGTCAGAAAACATGAAAAGCCTCATCACAAACGCATCAGAATCAAGCAATTCGAAAAGGCTAAAAAGGATGATTTATTCAATCTGCATTTGGGTTTGTTTCTCAAAAAATATCAAAAGATGGAAAAATATGGTTTGATTGAGATTGACTTAAATCCGGATAATGGACTAGAATATGACTGTTCATTAACCCAAAAAGGTAATGATATTCTAGAGGAGATATCATCTTTGGAAAAAGAATGGGAAAGTGTTGTCAACATCAACGATGAAGATTTGGAAGTTTTAAGAAAGATTGCCCTTGACGCTTTTGAGATTTCATACAAACACAAGAAAAAACAGAATTTCATTTTTTAGGTAAATTATTTTAATTTACTTTCTTTTTTTTTAATAGTATTCATATTTCATTTCTATTGATTCATAAGCGCTTTCAACACATTCAACAGCTTCTTTTTTGTTTTTAAAGTAATATAGATGGCTTTCACATTCACAATCGCTGCAGCCGAAGTCAGGTATTCCTTCACTGTTTTTGGAAATGTACTGAGATAGCTTACATTCTATCTTTCTTTTGGATTGGTTGTATATGACTTCGCTGACTTTTGCCTTTTTTAAAAGGTAGTCCACATGCCAATGCATCTTTTTATCGTCACTCAAATGTCTTTCAATCCTTGCAATTAGAGAATTCATGGCTGATCCAACATAGACATAGTATCCTTTCTTGAATTTGATTTTGCCAAGTTTCTTACCAATTTTGATTTGGGATGTTTCACTCAATTTTATGATTAAACAGTAGCATCCTTTCATGTAATGGTATATATGAGTTAAGGTAAATATGAGTTTTTTTAATTATTATTAAAATAATATCAATTAAATTTGAAAAGTATATATAGGTTTAGGAATATAAATATAATTCAATAAAATATGTTATTTTATTAATTGTTGAGGTCGTAAAATTGAAAGGTTATCATATATTAGCTCTAGCACTGTTAATATTATTAATATTTGCAGGTACTGCTAGCGCTCAAAGTAATGAAGGTTTAGATATTAACCAGACAAGTGATGAATTGGCGGTTAGTATAGATTTAAATACAAGTAAAACAAATCATGTTTCATTGGAAGCTACAAATAATGATATTGTAACTGAGGGGGAGTCCAGTGAGATAACAGTAGAAAACTGGGATGATTTACAGTATTACTGCTCACTGGATGATAAAGATTATACATTAAAATTAAAGGAAAACACCAATTATTACCCTACAAATGTGTCTGATTCCAATTATCAAATCAACATTAAGAATAATGTGCACATTATCGGTGCTGAAGGCGCATACATTGGTGATGTTTTACCTGATGCCGGTAAAATCACATACACTGCCATTAAGGTAGATGATGATAATGGCATTGGTGTTACCTTAGAAAATATTACTTTTAAATGGATTGCAACCCGTTACCAACCGGATGGTGTATTTTTTGTAATGGGAGGTAATGCCAATAATATTATTAGGAACTGTTACTTTACAAATATCACAACTGACCTGGGTCACTCAAGTATTCTTCACCTTAAAAGGGGTTATGCTACATTGTCAAACTGTACATTTGTTAATTGTACTACTGATTTCGGTTGTGTAAGCATATATGATCCTGCTGATGATCCTACCAAAACATGTACTGGTGCATCAATGAATGTTGATGACTGTTACTTTGAAGGTAACTATGCTAAGACTGAACCTGGTTGTATTAATAACTGTGGTATACTTGTTGTAAACAATTCCACTTTCTATAAGAATAGTGCTTTCTGGTGGGCTGGTGCAATACATACTCATGGTGGTGCTAACACTACTATATATGATTCCGACTTTTTTGATAACCTTGCAGGTTGGAATGGTGGTGCACTATACACATATAGTTATTTACAGATTTATGGTTCTAGGTTCATAGGTAATAACTGTACTACTAATAATGGTGGTGGTGCTATAGGTGCATGTAAATATCTGCATGCTCCATATATACATATTGAAGATACATTGTTTGAAAACAATGAAAACCTATGTTGGGGATTAGATGAACTGTCAACAAGTGGAACTGGCCGTGGAGGAGCAATATCCCTAATGGATGAAGGCGGTCTTGAAGTGTATAACAGTGTATTTATTAAAAACAGTGCTTCTATAGGTACTGCTATTTGTGCTATAAATGGTGGTTTAAGCTATGGTTCACCTGATGTTAAACTTATAGGTAATCAGTTCATCAACCATACACGTGTTGGCGATGTGTTGGATGTCAGACTTGCAACAGGTTCAGTGGCCGAAATCAGGGACAACTATTTCTTAAACAATTCAATCGTATTTTCAAAATTGAAATTAACAGCTGATGATCCTACCAGTGATGGTAAGGTAACTTTCCATTTGGATGCTGCCTTGAAAAACCCTAAATCCTACGATGAGGATATTTTACAGAAATCAAAATATGATGTTTATGTAAATGGTGTGTATAAAACAACTGTTTCATCAACTGATTTCACACTTGATTTAGGAAAAGGCAATACTGCCCGTGTTTATGTAGTTCCATCTATATCAACTAGTAAAAGTAACGAGGTTTTTGCAGGAATTCCAAAAACTTATATCTATGTGTCACAAAGTAGGGGTAATGACAACAATGATGGAAGCACCAGGGCAAAACCTGTAAAGACACTTAACAAATCCATTGAACTTGCCCGAAGCAGTGAAAACATTGTCATAATGGATGGAACATTTAAGGAAACCGATCTGTTAATAGATTACAACCTGACAATCGTTGCTGAAAACAATGTGGCAATTTCAGCTACCGGTAATATATTTACAATTACTGATGGTGATGTTAGATTTGAAAATCTTACATTTAAAAATTGTAAATATGGATCAAGTACTAAAAACAGAATCATATCACAAACAAGCACTGGATTTTTAACACTTGACGGTTGTGTATTTGAATCAAATGAATTTAGAACACAAGTTGAAGCAAGTGGTAATCTGGAATGTGAAAATATTGTAGCTACAAACAATAAGGATGGTTCAATATTTAAAGCTGATTCAATTGTTATTAAATCTTCATTATTTACCAATAATATTGCTACTTATACGGGTGCAAAAAGTATTATTATGTATAAAACCAACAGTAAAATGACCAAATTTGAAGCGGAAAACTTAACATTCATAGGAAATACTGTTTATTCAGGTTGCCTTTTACCTGCAAAGGCCAAAGCAACAATTACTGACTGTACATTCATTGGAAATATTGCAACAAGTTCTGGAAAGGCATCAGCAATTTCTGTTGAGAATAGTGGAAGTGTATTAATTCAGTCATGTAAATTCATTAACAACACAGACACAGGTAAATATGCATCAGTAATTTATGCAACTTCAGGTACAGTTGTATTACAAGATTCAATTTTAATCAACAACTCATATGAGAATACTAATAATCTTGTTATCAATGGAATTGAGGCACAACTTAAAAAATTGACTGCAAACAACAACTGGTGGGGAAACACTCCTGACAATCTCACAAAACCTGCTTTGAAAGTATTTCCAAAATCAAATAACTTACCTAACGGTTGGGATCCTGCATCATACTTGTTAGTGTTGAATGGAACTGCAATAAGCAATGATATAGAATTATTTAACAAGGTTCCTGTGCAGTTTATATTCACACAGATTGACAATGAAGGAAATGTCACTGCATATGACGGCGGATTCATGCCATCAATCGATTTGACATTGAAAGCTGTAAACGGAACCTGCAGCGATAATAAAATCACAATGGTTAATGGTATGGCTACAACATTCTTCACATTAACCGAAATGTCCGGAGGTTCACTCACTGCATCATTTAATGGAATTGATTCAACAATATATTTCAGCTTCAAAAAATCAACTCCAGAAATGACAATAACAGCAAACAATATCTCTGTTGGAAACGCAGCAGAAATTGGAGTAACTTTGGATACTGGAGTAAACGGTAATGTGATACTTAAAGTGGGAAATGTCACTCAAACAAAACCTGTTTACACTTCAGCCACATTCACAATACTTGACTTGCCTGCAGGCAACTATACAGTAGAGGCAAATTATACAGGTAATGACAGATACGAATCAGTTGTAAGCACAGCTAAACTAAGCGTAAACAAGCTTCCGTCTGACATCAATATTTCATATGGCGCTGTTGCATTGAACAGTGATGTAGTTTTCACATTCAGCCTTGAAAATGGCGCAACTGGAACAATTGAGGTATATTTGAACGGCAATAAAAAACAGACAATCAATGTAGGTCAAACTTATACTATAACTAAAATTTCCCGTGGAGACTATTCTCTAAAAGCTGTTTACAGCGGGGATAGCAGGTATCTGGCAAGTGAAGATGAAGTAAAACTCGAAGTGGCTAAACTGACACCAGCTGTAACTGCAGATATTCCGGAGGTTACTTACGGAAGTGACACAATAGTTTCTGTAACTTTAAACAGTGATACTACAGGTAATGTCACAGTAACAGTTGACGGCAAATCAAATTCTTCAGCAGTAAATGGTGGAAAGGCCAGTGTAACATTCTCAAATCTTAATGCAGGAACAAATAAGAATGCAGTTATTACATACTCTGGAGACAACAATTATAAAAACTCTACAATAACCAAGTCATTCAATGTCAAGAAGGCGAAACTTGACTTTACAATCACATCAAATAATATTAAGGTTGGCCAGGATGCTATTGTACAGATTACACTTCCTGCACGTATCGGTGGAACTGTAACTCTATCTGGTATTAAAACTAAAGTTGTTAATGTCCCGGTAACTGGTATTGTAACTGAACATTACGCAGATTTGGCTGACGGAACATACACTGTAACTGCTAGGTATGATGGGGACAACTATGAAACTGCTTCCAAATCCACCTCATTTAAAGTGTCCCTATGGGATGTTCCTCAATGGGCAAATGAAGGTGGAGATGTCAAGCATACTGGAAAATCTCCATATGATACTGCTGCAAACGGCGATTTGAAATGGTCAAGCGAAGTTGGTGAAATCACCGGAAACATGGCAATAGACAGTCAGGGGAATGTATATGTAACAACCAATGAAGGAATATATTCTCTTGATGCTAATGGAAATTTAAGATGGAAATATTTATCAAACGATGCAGGAAGCACATTTGCAGGAATAGCAATTAGCCGTGATGTAATTATCGCTCCAAAAGCAGACGATACCATATACTTCATCAATCAAACAACCGGTGAAAGGTATGGTCATGCAAATCTCTTCCAGGGATCAAGTAATTTCGCCCCAATCGTTGATGAAAACGGAAATGTTTATACTTCAGGTCAAGGTGGAGAAGGTAATAATCCGAATCTGGTAATTATTCCATATAAAATCTGGGAAAACGGCGGAGCTCCTACAGTAATTGCTTTGGGTTCATCTCCGAACGGGGCTCCCGTATTAATTAATGACAATCTGGTTGCGGTTCCATGCAATACTAGCCTTATAATCGTTGATGTCTCTTCAAAAAGTGTTATTGCAACAATATCTGGAAACACTAATGACAGTTATGCAGTTGTTGGTGAAGGAAATGTAATTTATACCTTTTTGGGAGATTCCATAAGTGCTATCAATTCCGTAGGTACAAATAGGTGGAGCACTAAAGTAACTGGAGGTATTGGAAATAAATTAACATTAGACCCTGAACAGGCAGTATATTCAGTTAATGCTGGAGGGGAATTGTATAAATACGATTTACTTGATGGCAGTGAATCCAAATTCACCAATCTGACAGTAACATCAGGAATACTTGTTGGAAGCGACAGTAATGTATACTTCGCATCAAACGAATTTGTTTATGCACTCGATGTTGATGGAAATGTATTATGGAAAGCAAAATTGGATTCTGGAATAGTTGGAACACCAATAATGGATAAAAATGGAATAATATATGTAAACAGCTTGAATAAAGTTTACGCGTTAAAACAGGCTAGTTTACGTGATGCAGGTTTGCTCATCACCACAAAAACCATTAACGTCGATGAAACCGAAACAATAACAATTACTTTAAATGAAAATGCAACCGGTTTTATTGATTTGACAATTAATGGAAATGCCAGTAAAGAAGAAGTTATTGATGGTAGGATTGTAAAAACTTTCGATAACTTAAATGCAGGGGACTATAAGGTAACCGTCAAATATTCAGGTGACTTAAGATATTTACAAACTACAAAATCAGATAACTTCGGGGTATTGAAATTAATTCCTCAAATGGGTGTGACTGCAAATAATATCAAATATGGCGATGATGCAGTATTTGATGTGGTCTTACCAGCTGTTGCTGAAGGAACAGTAACTGTAAATGTTAATGGTAAAAGCAATTCATCTAAGCTCAACAATGGTAACGCCACTATAAGTATTTCTGGTCTGACAAAAGGTGATTATAACTATACTGTAAGCTATTCAGGTGACAGTTATTATAACTCAACAGCAAAAACAAGTGTCATTTCAGTTGGAAAAGACGACTTTGCGTTTAACGTGGCTGAAATAAAAGATGTTAAAGTTGACAGTCCTGTTGAATTTTTTATAACAAATGTTCCTTCCGATGCAAGCGGCAGTTTTGAAGTGAGTGTCGATGGAATTAAAAACCGAACTTCACCAAATAACGGTCAGACAAAACTGGTTATCAATGGTCTGAAAGTTGGCAATTACACTGCTGAAATTGTCTATTTCGATGATAACAACTATATGGCTGACTCCAAAAACATCCAATTTAAGGTCATCAAAAAGGATGTGTCATTCACAGTTACTGTCAATGCCATCAATGTGGGAGATGTTGCCAATTTCATCATTTCAGGTCTTCCTGATGATGCTAAGGGTAATGTTATTGTGGTGGTTGATGATATTAATCAATCAGGTAATGGTCAAACAAGCATAAATGTTGCAAATTTAACTTATGGTCCAAAGAATGCTACCATAACATTTGAAGGTGATGATAAATATAATTCAAAAACATTGATAAAAGAATTTAAGGTTAACAAGGTAGATCCTTCATTTACAGTTGATGATATTGATGATAAGTTCGTATCTGACAAAGTGGAATTCGGAGCATACTTGAATCCTGATGCGGATGGTAATATATCAGTGGCAATTAACGGAAATTATCCTGAGGAATTCAGGGTCACTGACGGTAAAGCCAATCTAGTGATTACAAGTCTAACTTATGGAAATAAAACTGTCATTGTCACTTATTCGGGTAATGAGAAATATTTGGCTAAAACAATCACAAAAACATTTGCCGTTGATAAAATCAAGCCTGATTTGATAGTTGATAATCCGTCAAAAATAAATGTTGGAGATAACATAACATTCACAGTTAAATTGCCAAACGGTGCAACAGGTGATGTAAACGTTACAATTGGTGATGTCACAGAAACAGTTAAAGCTAAATCAAGTCTTGAAATTTCCATATCCAATTTAACTGAGGGTGTTAAGAAGGCTATAATTACCTATTCTGGTGACAGTAAATATTATTCAAATTCAATTTCAAAAGAATTTGAAGTTGTTAAAAACACTTTAAATATTGTTGCAATCGTAGAAGACACAAAATATGGAAATCCAACTAAATTTGTAGTCAATTTAAACCCTGATGCCTCAGGTACTATCAGCGTTAAGATAGATGGAAAAACTGCTTCAGCTAAAATAATAAATGGAAGTGCAACAGTTGAAATAAATGGTTTGTCACTTGGATCTAAAACAGCTGAAATCAGCTATTCCGGAGATAACAGGTACGATTCAGCCAAAATCACAAAACCGTTCACAATTACTGATACAGATAAGGTTAATGCAAATATAGATGCATCAGTTTCAGACATTAACGTGGGCGAAAGTGCAGTCTTTACAGTTAATTTGAATTCAGACGCTTCCGGTATCGTCACTGTTAGCGTTGATGGAATTTCAGCTTCAGGAACTCTTTCTAATGGTAAAGCTACTGTAAATATTAATGGTTTATCTTCCGGCCATAAAACCGCATTGATTGCTTACGATGGGGATTCCAAATATAAATCAACAATAATTTCCAGAGATTTCAAAGTAAATAAGATTGCACCTACAGCAGATGCAAAAGTAAACGACATCAATGTTGGAGATAATGCTGAAATTGAAATTACTTTGAATTCAGATGTATCAGGAAATGTAACAGTACGTGTTGATGAAAAATCATATTCTTCAATCATATCAAACGGAAAAGCTAAAATTATTATTCCTAATTTGACATATGGTAAGAAAACAGTAATAGTCAGCTATTCGGGTGATAACAAGTACCTGCAGACTTCAATATCCAAAGAATTTAATGTAAATAAGATTAAACCTACTGTTTCAGTTAAGTCAGAAAACATTAATGTCGGTGAAATAGCAGTATTTACCATTACTTTGAACTCAGATGCTTCAGGCATTGTATCAGTTAATGTTGATGGCAAATACAATTCAAATAATCTGGTGGGAGGTAGTGCTAAACTCAGTATTGCTAATTTGACTAGTGGAAATAAAAAAGCTACAATCAATTATATGGGTAATGATAAGTACTTATCTGCAAATGTTACCTGTGATGTGTCCGTTAACAGAATTAAACCTGTAATTGGTGCTGACGTAAAGGATATTAGTGTAGGTGACAATGCTGTGATGGATATTACTCTCAATTCAGATGCTTCTGGTGTAATCAATGTCATTGTTGATGGTAAAACCACCACTGCTGACGTATTAAACGGTAAGGCAAAAGTAGTTTTAACTGATTTGTCATCAGGTGTCAAATCAGCTTCAATCAGTTATTCAGGTGATGAGAAATATTCAGATTCATCAATTACCAAATCATTTAAAGTCAATAAATTGACTCCTGTTATTTCAGCCAGTGCCGATGACATTAATGCTGGTGAAAAAGCCGTATTTATCATCAGTTTAAATCAGGATGCCACAGGCACTGTATCAGTAAATATTGGGGGCAAAACATATTCAAGTAAATTAACTGAAGGTGCGACTAAAATCAGTGTTGAAGGTTTAACTTGTGGAATAAAGGAAGCTATCATTAATTATGAAGGTGATGGCAAGTATTTATCTGCAAACACTTCATGTGATGTACATGTAAATAAATTAAAATCACAAATTCTTATAAAAGTAGGTGATGATGATGTCACAGTAAGCATTCCTGGTGCTACAGGCAATGTATTTGTCATAGTTGACGTTTCTGAAATTGCTGTGCCGTTAGTAAACGGCAGTGTCAAGGTACCTTTGGCCAACCTGTCTGCAGGCAATCACAGTGTCGTTGCATTATATATGGGGGATGAAACACACTCTCCAGCACATGGAGCTTCAACATTCTCCGTTGGTGAAGATGTTGCTGTTAATCCCGCTGCAACTCAATTTGTAAATATCACTATCTTTAATGATTCCCGTGTCTCAGCAGTCCTTGCAGATGAAAATGGTGTTCCAATTGCCGGCGCTAAAATTGCCTATGCTGTAGGCAGCAAGTCAGGATCTGCACTGACAGATACCAATGGTCTTTTCACAATTAATGGTGAAAGCGGCGTTTTAATGACTGTGAATTATGCAGGTGATGACAAGTATCTTGCAACAAATACCACAATCAAGTTTGATAATGTTGCATCTGGCGTTAAACAAAGCACAAATGTCCTAGGTGATGATTTCACTCAGTATGCCTGTGATTTCTATGGTGGCGAAAGGGGTGGACACTTCACTTTCAGACTTGTTGACGCTAAAGGCAAACCTATTGCAAAGAAAACAATTTTCATTGGGTATAATGGAGTTACATTGAACCGTACGACTGATGCAAACGGATTTGCTTCTGTGCAAATCAACCTGATGAGTTCAGGATTATACACTTTCGTTATCGTGTTCCTTGGTGATGATGACTACACTGCATCTATGGCTGTGCATAAGGTTACAATTAACAAGAAACCTGTAACAATTTCCGCCAGCGCCAAGGCATTTAAGGCAACAGCAAAAACCAAAAAATACACAGTTACCTTAAAAACCATACAGGGCTCATCCGCAGACGGCAAGACTTACTTTGCAGCTGGTAAGAAAGTAACACTTGATGTTGCTGGCAAAACATATTCAGCTAAAGTAGATGTCAATGGTAAAGCAACTTTTAACCTTAAATTGGCTAAAAAGGTAATTATGCTGCCAAAGTTAATTTCGCTGAAGATGCAACCTACAGGTCTTCAAGCAAATCTGTAAAAATAACAATCAATTAGGGAGTTTTCTACTCTCTTTTTAAACTTTTTTTTCTATTTTTTTTTCAAAATTTAAACGAAATTGAAAACTTTTAAATATAACTTAATTAAATACCTTAAAGCATTATTCAATATTTTTTGAGTAATAATGTAATTTGATTAAGGTGATTTAATTTTGAAATTAAATAAATTTGCGATAGTCAGTATAGTTTTACTGGCTATTCTGACATTTGGTGCCGTAAGTGCGGCAGATGACACGGCTGTTGATAATTTGACAGTTGTTAGTGACAGTGAAGATATTGACATATCTTCGCCAAATGATGAAATAGATGCAGGCGGTGAGATTCTGGCTAATGCTTCAGCTGAGGAAGTATTAGTTAGTGATAATGCTGTCAGCAAGAGTAACGAGAGATTAGGCGCATCCACTTCAAGTGATGTGCTTGGTGAAAATTATGATATGATATATACTCCGGATAATATTGATATGGATGCTCCTCATATTCCTACAGGAAATTTAAAATTCGTTGGTGAATTCAGGGGTACAGATTACTACTCTTATCTGATTTTTGATCCTGGTTGTATAATTGATGCAAGTGAAGCCACATTCATTGATTTAGGAGTAATGTTGACCGATGATGTTCAAATTAACGGATTAACATTGACTTCAACAAGATATCTTGAAGATGGCGAAATGGGAATGGCTAGTGGTGCTTTACTTTACATTACTGGTTCAAATAACATAATTGAAAATATGGATCTTACATATGCTCCTGAAGAAGGTTATAATGTATACGGTGTTTTAATTGAAGATGCACAAGATTTCCAAATTAAAAATTCAGTTATAACTTTCACTGGCAGTAATTTATATGATTATTATGAATATGCAATGAAAATTGTAGGTGCTCAGGGCAGCAACCTGCTTAAGGGTAATACAATCACTGCCAACTTGCCAATCCTTGATGTTGATTTCAGCAAAGGAGACCCTGGTCTTGAAACCGATTTGGTTTTAAACACTGGAATTAAGGATTCTGAAGGTATTGATATGATTAACAATACTTTCATTGCAAATGTGATTGACAGAAATGGAGGATATCCGACATTGGACTGCGTGATGATTGAATACAGTAACAATCTCAATATCATTAATAACACATTAATTGAAACTGATCTTGTCACCCAACGCGGTGAAACCAACTATCTAAACGTTTTGGACATGTATTATTCAAGTGATGTTCTGGTAAAGGGAAATACTATCCATGTTGAAAGTGACGGTGGATCTGAAGATGCTGGAACCTCATACTGTATTCAGCTAACCGGACCATATGAAAACGTAGTGATTGACGGAAATGACTTGTACTCACATTGTGAAGGTCCTGCTTTAGGAGTCTATTCACAAAACTATTATGGTGATACTGAAATATTGGTTCAAAACAACAAGATTGATGTAACAGGTCTTCCTACAACCAACAGCTGGGGACTTGTTTCAGGTATTGAATTGCAGGACAATGTTGCCCGTGTATACAATAATGATATTAGAACAAAATCAATCACTGGAGAATCTGGTGAAGGTTTGAATCTCTATGGTATCAGTTATGCTCAGGCATTAAATGAAAACCATAACTATGACATCCGTGGAAACACTATTGAGACAGATGGTCCATATACTATTTATTTATTAAAAGCTCAAGACACTACTGTAGTTGAAAACTATTTGATTTCATCTGAGGGTGAAGGGGATGAAACAGTACATATTCAAAATGAACAAGGAACTACAACTATAGAAAACAATAACGGTCGTAAAAACTTCTATGTTGATTCTTATGGTGATGACAAAAATCCTGGAAGTGAAGATGAACCACTCCAAAGCATCGGACGTGCATTGGAATTGGTTCCTGAAGGAGGTAAAATTTATCTTTTAGAAGGAACCCATGTATTACAAGAAAGGATTGAAGTTTCAAAATCATTTTCCATCATAGGTAAAAACCGTAAAACTACCTTGGTGGACTGTAATGGATATGATGTTAGGGCGGCTGGTGTTTCATTTGAAAAAATTTCATTTGAAAACATTGGATTTGTCAACCTTCCAAGTGAAAATTTCATATATATTGACGGTTGCGAATTTGACCAATTGAATTTTAAAAACTGTTTGTTTGATTTGGAAAATCCTACTAATATAATAATGCTTGTATATGGTCAAGGTAACTTCAATTTCATTAAAAACACTATCCAATTGGACTCTAATTATAATAAAATGGGTTTATTGGTAGTTGCTGGTGACGTGCAGGGTACAATTCAAAATAACATTTTGAATTCCCTTTCAGCTATTGTCAGTCAGTCAAATAGATTAGTAAATGCTAATATGAACTATTGGGGTACAAACAATCCTTTAGAGATCAATAATAATGGATTAGAAAT
>JAFUIW010000003.1 GCA_017473945.1 Methanobrevibacter sp.
AACTATTAAATATAATATATATTATATTATTATATAGGTGATTTAAAATGTGTTCTACCGGAGGCCCAATGGCTGATATTGATTTGAAAAAATTGAAAACAAAAAAATATCATTGTAAAGACTGTGGAAATTCCTTTAAAGGACTTGGAAAAAAGGTAGTTTGTCCATCTTGTCAAAGTGACAATGTTGAACTTGCAGAGTAAATTTAATTTACTCTATTTTTTATTTTTTTAGTGATTTTATGAATATTGATTTTAAAAATGATGAGATACTATTTCTTGAAGGTGAAACCGGAATCGTAGGCATTGTAAAAGTCGCTTATGAAGGTAAAATGTTATTTATTGCTACCCAAGACAATGAGGAAATAGTCCAATTTTTAGAATCTGATGATATTATCGCAGTATCCAATTTTAAAAAAGACAAACGTGCAATAAGGGCACAGGCTTACCTGAGCCGTGAAGAATCCTCACCACTCATAATATTAAATAAGGATCATCCATCCACTAAACGATTAGAAACTGTTATTTCAATAGGAGATGGGGTGAATTTAAATTGTAACATTACACCGGGAACACACCCTGAACAAAATATTTTATGTTCCTGTGACAGTTTATCAGGATTGGAAATTATAAAAACACCAACAGGGGTTAAGCTAAATAAAGAATTTGCCAATTACACCATAGAAGAATTTTAGGTTAAACAATGTTATTTATCGATTCATTTTACATGTTTTTAGGTCAATTAGTAGTATTCCTAGTTATTCTAATCGCAATACTATTTATTGTAGTGCTGATTTTAGGATATCTGATTGCACGTAAAAACCAGATTAAATTTCCTAGATTCCTACTGTATGTTGTAGACTTGTTATATTCACCATTCAAGACAATAGCTCATTTTTTGAAATTAGATGATCATTTAATAGACAATATCGCAATAAGAGTTAGGGATGACATCAACAAGGAAAGATACAAACAAATTCCTGCTGAAAAAACATTGATATTCCTTCCGCACTGCTTAAGGCATAGAGATTGTCCGGCAACGCTTCAAAAAGAAGGTTTAAATTGTACCGAATGCGGATTATGTTCCATTGGAGTCATTAAGAAAAAAGCTGAACCTTTAGGTTATAAATTATATATTGTTCCAGGGTCAAGTTTTGTTAAAAAAATAGTTATGGAAAATAAATTCCAGGCTGTCCTTGGTGTGGCATGTCACGAAGACTTGAATCAAATGATGATGTTATTATCTGATTTTTGCCCGCAAGGGGTTTTACTTGAAAAAACAGGATGTTTTGAAACAAAAGTAAATGTTAAAAAAGTATTTGAAAAAATTGATTCCAAATACTAATCAAAATATCTTACAAAATCATCGGATTCGGGAGTTTCACTGAATTCATTAATGAACTCATGCAAATCCCTGATAAATTCTTCTTTTCTTTTATTAAAATCTTTAATTTGAGAATAATCTTTTTTTATGGATAACGTCATAATTATATCCTCAGTTTCCAATGTTAGCTCAGGATATAACTCATCTAAAAAATCATCCATATTATCCTCTTCCAAGTTCCTGATGAGCTCTTGCAAGGTGTCCTGCTGCCAGTGCTCCAACAAGAGACAGTTCACCGGCTAAAACAGTACTTGCAACAATTTCTGCAAATTCACGAGCCTTGCCTGAGCCTGCAACGCCAAGAATTTCCAATCCTTCATGAGCCACTTCAAGACTTGTTCCACCACCAACAGTTGCTACAGGCAAATCAGGTAAGTTTACAGAGAAATATAAATCTCCGTTTCTGTTTTCAGCTGTTGTGATGCCTAAAGATCCTTCAACAACATGAGCCGCATCCTGACCGGTTGCCAAAAATATAGCTGCCACCATATTTGCATAATGGGCGTTGTATGCCATGCTTCCGCTGGCTGCAGAACCAATCAAGTTTTTGGCAATATTCACTTCAACTATCGCTTCTGCTGTGGTTTTGAGTTTTTTAGCTACAATTTCTTCAGGTATTAATATATCTGCTATAACACTTTTACCTCTTCCTTCTACAATGTTTATAGCAGCAGGCTTTTTATCGACATAAACATTGCCGCTTAATGCTATGTGTGTTGCAGTTGTCTCTTCTGCAAGCTTCTCCAGAATTTTTTCAGAAGCTATTGTTACCATATTCATTCCCATACTGTCCCCGGTTGAGAAAACGAATCTTGGATAAACATAGCTTCCAACAATTAAGATAGGATCTATTTTAATTAATTTACCATGAGAAGTTGTGCTTTCAGCAATTTCTTTCAACTCATCGAAATTATCGACAAACCATTGCTTGATTTTTAAAGCATCCCCTACACCGTTACATTTTATGGCAGGTGCTCTTGTCATGATATCTGAAACCACCCTTGCATTTACTCCACCGGAGGCAGTGATTGTTGATGCACCCCTGTTGATAGATGCCACGAGCGCTCCTTCAGAAGTTGCCAATGGAACGAAGACTTCTCTTTTGCAGTATTCCCCATTGATTTTTAATGGTCCTGCGATTCCCATTGGAAGCTGTAAAACACCTATGGAGTTTTCAATATTACGGGCGGATGCCCTTTCCATATCCAAGGTATAATTTGAGATATTGGAAAGATTGATACCATACTTTTGCTCTAAAAATTCCCTTCTAATGTCAGTTGCCTCTTTTGCTGAAACTTCATTATCCACCTGATAAAGTTTCATTTCACCATTTAATAATTTATCAATAATTTCCTGATTTGACATCTACATTACCTTTCCAAGTAATTCTACAATTTCAGATGGTTTTTTAGCCACTTCAACACCAGCTTCGTTTAAAGCTTTGGTTTTACTTGCAACAGTACCGGAAGAACCTTGAATAATAGCTCCAGCATGTCCCATTCTTTTGCCTGGAGGTGCAGTTCTTCCTGTGATGTAAGATACGACAGGTTTGGTCATTTCTTCAGCAATATATTTTCCGGCTCTTTCTTCAGCAGTTCCTCCTATTTCACCGATTAAAACAACTGCTTCAGTCTGGTCATCTTTTTCAAATCTTTTTAGGATATCCACATAATTGTCCCCAGTTACTGGATCTCCACCGATTCCTACAGCAGTACTTTGACCAATTCCTGCATTAGTAAGTTCGCTTGCAATTTCATAGGTTAATGTACCGCTTCTGGAGATTACACCAACATTACCTTCTGAAAAGATATGGGTTGGCATGATACCTAATTTACCAACACCCGGAGAAATGATTCCCGGAGTGTTAGGTCCGATGATTGTAGTTCCCATCTGTTTTGCATATGCCATGATTTTCATACTGTCATGAACCGGAATATGCTCTGAAATAATAACTACCAAATCCAAATGTCTTATTGCTTCAAAAGCAGCATCTTTTGCAAATCTTGCAGGTACAAAAATTATTGAAGCATTGATATCCACTTCTTCAGTAGCCTCTTCCATTGAATTGAAAATTGGAACCTTGTCCAAAAATTTTTGACCACCTTTTCCAGGTGTGAGTCCTGCAACAATATTTGTATTGTATTTTAACATTTGTTCTGTGTGGAATGAACCTTGTTTACCTGTAATTCCTTGAACTAAACATTTTGTATCTTCATTTAACAAAATCATAATATTTACTCCTATCTTAAAATTCTAGTTTTATTTTCAAATGGAACAGCCAAATCAATTACATTACCATTCATAAATGCGGTAGCTGAAAAAATAACGCTACCCGGCAATACATTACAAGTTGTTCCCCTTTTAACCAAGTAAGTATTTTTATTTCCAAGTGCAGCACCTATCATTGCACCGGCTATTACTCCAACGGATTCAATGTTTTCAACTGTAGCCACTACAACAGGATCGTCGGTTTCTGGTGAAACATAACCTACACCAGGTATTTTTCTTGATTTAGGTTCTATATAATCTGATACATCAGTTAAATTTTTCATGCCTTTTGCAGCTTCAATTGCAGAGTTTGCAACATCACCGACAAATGGCTCTCCCCCATATGTATCAAAACCTAAAACTATTGCATCAGGATATCTGTCTGGTCTGATTTTTGCTTCGGCATAGGAAATTCCTTCGCCTGCATCATCAGGATTTTGTGAAATTCCAGATAAATCTCCCAAGTTTTCTGCACTTTCTTTTAGTATATCAACAATACCGTTATTAATGGATTCAAGCAAATCATCTTCAACAAATGCACTTATTACAACATCATCACCAGTGACATTGGTTAAAGCTGCATCCCTTGCACCCAATTCTTTAAGTTTATAAAGGTTTTTTTCAATAGTTTCTACTAGCATGGAACTGCAAGATACATCATTTCTAGATATATCTGCTCCTATAGCTGTAATTTTCAAATTAACACCTTGTACTTTTGATTACAAAATTGAATAAAATAATAAAATTTTATTGGTATATATTTTGTTTTTTACTTTATATAAAGATTAAAGAAAATTTAATAAATAACCATATGAAAATATATTAATTAATGTATTCACAAACAAAAATCGCAATTCCAATATTTCAGGAAAATTGCAAAGACGTAATTGAAGTGGCAAATGACTGTATTGATAAAGGTGCAGATGTTTTAGAATTTAGAATTGACGGCCTTAAAAACCCTGAAATTTCAGAAATTAGAGATACAATTAAAGAAATAAATTTTCCAATGATAGCCACTAATAGAATTAGCACAGAAGGCGGATCATTTAACGGTTCCGAAGATGAAAGGTTCAATATTTTATATGAATGTGCTGATTTGGTTGACTATGTTGACATTGAACTTCAATGTGATGATGAATACATCAATAAAATCCATGATACAGGCGTTAAAACAATTGTTTCATACCACGATTTTGAAAAGACGCCTGATTTGAATGAAATACTGTATATCGTTGAAAAGGAACAGGAACTGGGAGATATTGCAAAGGTTGCATTTATGCCTCAAAACCTTGAAGACACATTGACAATATTGGCAGTTCTTTCACACTGCAAGGACACAATTGCCATCTCAATGGGAGATTTGGGAAGTTATACCAGAGTTATGGCATCCAAATTCGATTCACCAATTACCTTTGCCGCAGGAACTGACGTTACAGCTCCTGGTCAAATTGATATAGAAACAATGAAAGCTCTCCTGAACATGGACCTGAATATCATGGATGAGTGATTTTGATGGCTAAAAAATATATTTTAGCTTTAATTATACTTGTTTTAATAGCTTTTTTTGCATTTAACTATTTGGGCAATAATTCCGTGGATATTTATATTGACGGCGAAAACGTTAGCGTCACAACACATAGCATTTCAGGAATTGATACTGAAAGTTTAAATAAAGAAATCTGTGATTATACCATTAACTTGATGAACGACACCACTTCCGACTTTTCAGATTATGAAAATGGAGTTAAGGAGATTTGCATCAGATATGGGATTGATGATGCCAAAATAAATATAGATTCAAGCATTGGTAAAAATCAAATACCCGTTATAGTTAATGTGGACGGCACTTCCATGCTTCCAACCCTTCAGGACGGACAACAAGTTCTCGTTAACAAAAGCCATGACGTTAATGTTGGGGATATTGTTGTAGCAGAATCCGATGAATACGGAGGAATCATAAAAAGAGTCGACGACATTGAAGGTGACAGCATTCACCTTGTAAGCGACAATAAAGATGTTTCCTATGAATACATTAACGGAGCATTATATGAAATTAAGGGAATTAGCACCTGGGTTGATATTAATGACATAGGTGGTGTTGTAATACAATACTAAAAAAAAGGAAATAATGCTGTTAAGCACTATTTCCCAGGGAGATATATGAACAAAGTTGTTCGTATTTTTAAAATTAATTAGGGAGTCAGACTACACGGCCCTGTCCCCCTCTTCACAGGTTCTTATTCTGATTACATTGTCCACCGGATAGATGAATATTTTTCCATCCCCAATGTTTCCTGTGTGCGCACCTTTTTTTATTGCCTCAACAATTGTGTCCACACCTTCCTCTTTGACAATGATTTCTATACGTGTTTTTGGAATCAAGTCTATACAGTAGCTTGATCCCCTGTATGACTCTTTAATTCCTCTTTGACTTCCACGCCCTTTCACCTCAGATACATTCATACCTTCGCATCCTACCTCCAGAAGGGCATTTTTTACATCCTGGAATTTTTCTTCCCTTATAATCGCAACCACACTTTTCATTTTTACACCTAGTTAAAATTGTATGCTGACTCTTCATGAAGATTTGTGTCAAGTCCTCCGATTTCTTTGTGGTCTTCCACTCTAATACCATTCATCGCTTTGTCCAGTAATTTAGCCAATATGAAACTGATTATGAATGAGTATGCAAGGGTTGCAACTACACTTATGAGTTGTATTACCACCTGATTAGGGTTTCCTGCAATCAATCCTGCAACTCCCCCTACTGAAGGCACTGCAAAGATTCCTGTTGCTATCGCTCCCCATACACCGGACATACCATGTATTCCCCATACATCCAAAGCATCGTCGTATCCGAGTCTTGCTTTTAAGTAATATATTGCAAAGTATGAAACGAATGGAGCTACTGCACCTATGCATATTGCTCCTGGAACATCAACAAATCCTGCCGCAGGAGTTATTGCAACAAGACCTGCCACTGCACCAGAGATTGCGCCTAAAACTGTCGGTTTTCCGACAATGTATGTATCCAAGGCAGTCCATACAATTAATCCTAATGCTGCTGCAACATTTGATACAATTATTGCATTTGCAGCAAGTCCGTCTGCTGCAAGACCTGATCCCCCATTGAATCCCATCCATCCAAACCAGAGCAATGCTGCTCCTAAAACGGCATATCCAAGATTGTGTGGAATCAATGATGAGTCTTTTCTTTTACCTAACACGAGTGCAACAGCCAAAGCAGCTACTCCTGAGTTCATGTGAACTACTGCACCTCCTGCAAAGTCAAGTGCACCTAATTGCGCTAACCATCCTCCACCCCATACCCAATGGGCTACAGGGACATATACTAAACATGACCAGAGAATAGTGAAAATTACCCATGCTTTTGTTTTCATCCTTCCAACCAGCGCTCCTGAAATGAGAGCAACGGTCAGACCTGCAAAAGCACATTGAAACATTACAAACAGTAATGTTGGAATTGTTCCAGTTAAGTCTTCCAGACCGATACCCTGCAAGAAGAAATTAGCTGGAGATCCTATTAATCCGTTTATGTCGCTACCGAATGCAAACTGGTAACCGAATATCACCCACATAACACTTACTATTGAAAATGCTATGAAAGTTAAAAAAATTGTATTTAAAACATTTTTACGTTTACTTAATCCTCCATAAAAGAATGCTACAGCCGGAATACTCATCAAAAGTACTAATAAACTACAAATAAGTACCCATGCTGTGTCACCTGCACTAAAAACTCAATCCATTTTATCTTCTCAATTAATTATTAATAAAATTTATCCGAACAGAGTCGGAAGTAATATGTCGGAAGTATACTTCAGATATA
>JAFUIW010000054.1 GCA_017473945.1 Methanobrevibacter sp.
AAAAAACACCCCTCGCACCACAACAAACACAAAAAAACACCCAAAAGCGAGGAAAAAAACAATGAGACACATAGAAAAAGAAATAGACAAATTCGTATACGACGAATACGGAGACATACTCGACGAAAAAGACAGAATAATCGAAGAACAAACATTCAAAATAAAAAAACTCAATAACAAAAACCAAGAATACAAAAAGATAATCCAAGAATACAAAAAGATAATCCAAGAATACAAAAACAAATTCAAACAACTAAACGAACTAAACCTAACACCCAAAGCCAAAAAAAATAATCAACACCATACTACTCTAAAAAAAACACCCCTCGCACCACAACAAACACAAAAAAACACCCAAAAGCGAGGAAAAAAAACAATGAGACACATAGAAAAAGAAATAGACAAACTCGTATACGACGAATACGGAGACATACTCGACGAAAAAGACAAACAAATCGATGAATACGAAAACATAACCCAAGAATACGAAAACATAAACGAAGAATACGAAAAGATAAACCCAGAATACAAAAACAGACTCAAACAACTAAACGAACTAAAAAACCTAACACCCGAAGCCAAAAAAATAATCAACTCAATGATGCAACTATAACCCAACACACCATTTAAACCATCCAAATTACTTTTTTAAGCTTAAAGTAACCAAATAATCACCAAAACATTAAATACCTTGAAAATAACATTCCATCAAGGTGATAAAATGTTAAAATTTGACAAACTTTCAAAGATATATTTCAGCCCGTCCGGGACAACGGAAAAGATAGTAACAGAAATTGCGAAAAACTTCAACATTTCTCAGGAAAACTACGACCTGTTGAGCTTTGATGAAGCTAAAGAATTCTCAGACGAACTGGTAATCATCGGAATTCCTGTTTTCAACGGAAGAATTCCAAAAACCGCATGTGAAAGGCTTTCAAAAATGAAAGCGAAAAACACAAAGGCAATTGTGGTTTTAAACTATGGAAACATGGACTATGGAGATGCCCTATTGGAGCTGACAGAACTTCTAAAGGAAAACAACTTTGAAATAGTGGGCGTTGCAACCACAGTCAGCCAGCACTCACAGTTTGGTGAAATCGGACGAAATCGTCCTGATGAAAATGACCTCAAAAAGATCAACGAATTCGGCCGAAACATAATCAAAAAACTGGAGACCGACTCAGTGAATGAAATTTTCGTAGGAGGCTACAAGCCATACCAGCAATACACTACACCTGATTTTGAGCTTAAATGCAATGAGGACAAGTGCATCGAATGCATGGACTGCTTCTATACCTGCCCTGAAGATGCAATTCCAGAAGACTCACCGACAACAACAAACATGTCAGACTGCACAAGCTGCAGCACCTGCATCAATGTGTGCCCTGAGGGTGCGAGGTCATTTACAGGACCTAAATTCTACACTGACTATCAGAATGCAATAGAAGACAGTTTTGAGAGAAAAGAAGCGGAATTTTATTTGTAAGGGAGGGTCAACCTCTCCCTATAACTTAAACCCTGTTCCGACGAACTGGGCAATGTCACGGCCGAGGTCATCCTCAACGTCGACAATTACGATTGATGATGTGCGGCCGCTTTTTCTGCACCTTGCACGGGCAATGAGCTTGTCTCCCTTTGGAGCGGAGAGATAGTTGATGCTTACCTGCTGTGCAACGGTAAGCTGGTGAATCTGATTGGACAGAACAGCAAATGCAAAATCACATAACGTGAATATTGCACCGCCCATGACCCCGCCATATGCGTTTTTATGTTCGTCAGTCAGCACAACACTGCAAACAGCCTCCTCATCGGTAAGCTCATCCAATGTAATTCCCATATTTACCGCAAAAAGGTCCTTGTAGAAGAACTCCCTTGCATCTTCAACGTTTTCAAAGTTAGCCATTTTAACACCTAAAAATATTATGTTGTTCATTATTTAAAATAATTTTTGAAAAAGTATTCACCACACAAAAAAGTGACAAAAACTATAATTAATCTAATGTAAAAATTTAAAACCATTCCGCCACAATCACAGACAGACTACAAATTGTCTTGCAAAATCACATTCTTCATGCTCTTCGATGATTAATAATAACAAAAAACATGGATGAAATCTCCAGATTGATAAAGAAAGACCATATTCGCACAGAATCACTAAACCAAGAATTGCAAATCAAATTCAAATACTATTATAGCGGGCTTCCAGCCAAAATCCCACTTTTTTTTAAAAAGTTATCCTCAGATATACCATCAAAATAAAAACAATTAATATCAACAAATGCCAAATGTTAATGTAAGATTAGAGTGAAAATTTTTAATGCAATGTATTGAAGTATTAAAAATATGATAGGAATTTTTAATTTAATGAGATGAAATCATGAAGGCATTGGTAGCATACTATTCAAGAACAAGCATAACCGAAAAATTGGCGAAAGAAATTGCAAAAGAGTCATGTGCGGACTTGGAAAAAATCACCACAAACGTCAAATACACAGGAAAAATAGGATATGCACGTGCAGGAAAGGACGCAATGACAGAAAAGATAATAGACATTGACAAATTGAACTATAATCCTGCAGATTACGACGTGATATATCTTGGAGGACCTGTATGGGCAAGCAAGGCCGCAACACCACTCATTTCATACATCAAGCAGAATGAAGGAAAATTTAAAAACGTGAAATTCTTTGCAACCGCAGGAAAAAGCGGATTTGAGCAAACATTTGCACAGATGGAAAAATATGCTCTAAAATCACCTCTCAAGACATTGGCCCTAACCACCAAAGAGGTCAAAAATAACAATTATTCCGAAAAACTGGCCGAATTTCTCGAATGATTTATATAATATTTCAATAATAATATTATAGTAAGTGATAAAATGGAAAACAATATGATAAAAGATTTGGTTTTATTTGCAGTGATAATCCTTATTGCTGCAGTTGTGGCCAGTTTCATTTTTGCGCCATCAAATGAAGCCAAATATACAACATTGGACATTTTAAACAAAGGAGATCTTGGAGAGAACAGTACAATATATGTCAAACTAACTGACGATAACAAAAATGCTCTTAGCGACAAGACAATCCACGTCAAACTTATAGACCAAAAAGGCAAGGTTGTCTATGACGAATCGGTTAAAACCCATGCCACAGGAGTGGGTCTTGCAAAAGTAAACAATGTAAGTGCAGGAGAATACACCCTGAACGTAACATTTGACGGCGACGGAAACTACAGCGCAAGCAGCATTTCAAAGAAAATAACCGTCAAAGGAGAAGTTGTTGAAGATGTCGTTGAAAACAGCACACTCATCAATGAAACACTTGAAGATATGAACTATGATAATGACAATCAGAACGACGATTCCAGTCAACAATCACAGTCCAATTCATACACTCCGTCTTCATCATCCTCAAGCAGTTCATCATCCTCTTCATCATCAAGTAGTTCATCCAGTGCCAACACCTACTACGATGAAAACGGAAAAGAAATGCTTCCGGAATACGATGAAAACGGAAAAGAAGTAGAACCATTCTAGATTCCCAAAATACCATTTTTTGGGAACATCTTATTTTTTTTGATTCCCTCTGACTAATTGAAAAACATTAAGTTAATTTCAATAGATAACTGACTAAAACCATTATTTTTAATTTTCAATGATGATAATTTTGATGTTACAATGAGTTTTTAAAGAAATTTTAATAGTTTTAGCCATCATGGATTTCACCAATAGCAGCATACCATACAAAATTTTCTATATATCCAATAAAGACTCAACAAGAGCATATTAAAAAAAATAAATGTGAAAAACAACCCCATTGCGAAAATAAACTCAAAAACGCAACAGGGCGTCAATCACATCGGAATTTTGTCATACTTGCTTTTATTTGAAAAATCTTTTTTAAAAAAAAAGTGTTACAAATAAAAAGGCATATGTCCCACCCAACCCGTCCTAAACATTTCCAATCACTTGAAAATACACATTGTTTCATCCCTGTTCATATCGTGATAGAATTCCGCATTACTGCCGTTGAAATCTATTACCTGAACCATATCATATATTTCATCATCCAAATTAGGATCAATTTCCTTTAAAACATTCGGATAATCAAAAAGCATTTGTCTGTTGAATTCAATTTTTTTCTCGTTTTCGAATAATGCCCCATAGTATATTTCCGCTTCCACCAAATCCTGAAACATGTGGCTTCCGAAAGACAGCTCCGGCATATATCCCACTTCACTGTATGATTCCTCAAGAATTGCAGTAAAATGGCTGATGTCTGCAAATACGACCGGAATTCCCAGCTCAGGTGAAGACGTACCGATTCTTCCGGGAACAATGAGAATAGCTGTCTTGTCATTGTCCTTGCAATAGCTGTTCACATTATTTATTACGCGAGATAATGAGCTCTTTTGAGCGTAAGGATACTCATAATACTTGTGAGGGTCAACATAACAGATTGCATCAATCCTGTTTTTACGTGACATTCCCATGGAGGATTCCTTGATATGGAAGAAAACGTTTTTATCTTCAGGCATCTCAATAGCTTCATTGTTTGTTGAAACCTGAAGAGGACGACACTGGAGCAGGTTTATATTGAATGAATTGTCCTCACCGACATTTATTGTGTATTCTATGTCAACGGGATATTCGTATGCGGTTTCAAGAGTGTTTAAAATCTCCTTCATGACTTCGATGAATTCTTTATTCTTTACAAGTCCCTCACAGTTGACAAAGACTATTTCACGGCGCTGTCCACGTTCACGGAACATGCTTTCAGCTTCACGGTCATGCTCGACAAGAACTCTTTTTGAATATTTCGGAATGACCTCAAGCCCGTCGTCTATGCGAATGTCATGCAATGTCCTGTTTTCCAAATCAATTACGTCAAGATAATGCTGGGAGTACCTGTGCTTTTCCTTAATGTCCTTCATCATGGTAATTTCTGGCTTGTCAAGATTGACGATTCTTGGATAGTCCTTTTTGGTCCTGTCCACTGCCTTTGTACCAAGACCCATTACAAGCCTAAGCATTCCCTTGCTGTTGTCCATATCCGGAAGGGGAGAATATGGACTGTATGAAAATCCAACACCTGCAGCGGTAGGAAACAGGTAATCCCCATAATATGAACCTGAAACCCTCTGAACCAGAAGAGCCATCTGCTCATCTGCATCATCAAGGCCGTTCAGTTTCCTGTATTCCAATGCGGAAATGTTCATGGTACTTGAATATACCACTTTCACAGCATCCTCGAAAGCGGCCAAACGCTCTTCCAGAGACCCTCTGTTTACACAGAACACAGATTCGTATTTTCCGGCAAATGCATTTCCATAGCCATCCTCAAGAAAACTGCTTGAACGCACAATAATAGGATTCTGACCGAAATAATCCAGGATATGTATGAACTCCTTTTTGATTTCATCTGAAAAGACACCGTTTTTAAGACCTTCCTCCAGCTTCTTGCCGTATTCATAATATCCTTCCTCAGTCCTCTGCCTAACCCTGATGTCCCACAAGTCATTTGACACGATATAAGTATAAAACAAATCAGAACCTATATAAAATGAATCGTCAGGTTCAAAAACGTTATTGTAAATCTCAGGACAGTTCTTTTCAATAATCTTTCTTGCAAGCAGCATTCCGCAGGATTTACCTCCGACCAGACCGCTTCCTACACGGCGGTCATAAATTGTGGTGTAATCCTCAAATGTGAAATATTCCTTGATTTTAGAAAGCATCTTTTCGTCCTTGGTCATCATGAGCTCGCAGATCTTGTCACACTCATCATCGACATTTTCACCACCACCATGCCTCATTCTAACCTCAATCATATATCTTTCCCAACTGTCCAGAATCTGGCCGTTCTGATATTTGTCCGAATCGTTGACTGTCTTATAATATTTGCTGACTTCATGCCCGTCCTGCAGGACCTTGACAGAACCAGTCTGAGGGTTGAACCTATGGCCTAAAAACATGGTCTGGGAATATCTGTTCCAAACCTTCAGCGGAGAAACATAGACCTCTTCTGTAGAGTTTGAATATACATTCAAAAACAGCTGGGTTGTTTCACGAATTTTTGCTATGGCATCATATGAATGCCTTCCTCGAATGATTGGGAAATATGCCACGGTATCCAGCTGGAATAGAAAAGGACATGTTACCTTAAAGAAATTGCCCATCATCAAATCGGTTGACCAGACAGCCTGAAGGTCACTGAGACAGTCAAATACATAAAATGCATCAAAGCCTTCCTTTTCTATGATTCTGTGAACTTCCAGAGTAAATGTCTCGAACTGATTATAAGGATTTACCTGATATATCTTAATTCCGTCTCGTTCAATCATAGAGAACTCTGAGTCCGGATTGTTCTGCTCAGCTGCAAGCAGATTAAAGTCTTCATCAGTCATTTCTATCAATGGAGGGTGATTTGCAAATCTGATGTATATCAAGTTTCTTTTGTCTTCCTTTGCCTGTTTTATATAAGGATTGACAAAGTAGGAAAATTCATTCAGATTAGTGACGTTCCAAACCACATTGTCCCCTAAACGAATATTGTCCAACGCCTTGTCAAGTCCGGGAATTCCTGATTTAATTCTGTCGAATGCTGCCATAACAATATCTCCTAATCATTATTAAATTTCAAATATCAACCTCTCACCATAGGCACACCTGTCAATTGAGAAGCTTCAACAGTCAGTGCCACAAGGTCCTGGCGCTCCAGCTTTTCAATGTCGGTGTTACCTGCCTGCTGTGTTAAGGAGGTTACTTCCTGAGTCATTGCCTCAATATAATTTGCGACCTGCTGACCTTTTCTAATAGGATCCAGCCTTCTTCTAAGGACTCTCTCCTGTGTTGCAATTCCTTTTGGACAGATTCCTTCAGAACAGCTTTGGCAAACCTTACATCCAATGGAAATCAATGCAGAAGTGGCAATGTATACTGCATCAGCACCCAAAGCTATTGCTTTTGCAACGTCGGCTCCTGACCTTATTCCGCCGGCAGCCACAAGGCTCACCTCGCTTCTTAAGTTAATGTCCTTCAAGGCATCATCGGCCTTTACGATAGCTTCGATGGTCGGAATTCCTGCATGCTCGGTGACCACCTCCGGTCCGGCACCGGTTCCTCCCTGCATACCGTCAACAACGATGATGTCAGCACCTGCCTTTGCGGCAATTTTTACGTCCTGTTCAACTCTGCCCGCTGCGAACTTAACTATTATAGGTACTTTCCAGTCTGTGATTTCCCTCAGCTGGTCAATCTTCATTCCCAAATCTTCAGGACCAACTATATCCATGTGCCTTGCAGGACTCAATGCAGAGGTCCCTTCAGGAATGTTACGGACTCTTGCAACTTCCGCAGTCACCTTATGGGCAAGCAGATGTCCTCCCATACCTGATTTTGCACCCTGACCAATTTTGATTTCAACAGCTTCAGCATTGTTTAGATACTTGGCAGACACTCCAAAACGGCCTGACGCATACTGGGCTATCAGCTTATCTGCAAAATGCCTTTCTTCGGGAAGCATTCCCCCTTCACCTGTGTTGGCTATTGAACCCACTTTGCTGCTTCCAATGGCCAGTGCTATCTTTGCCTCCTTGCTCAATGCACCAAATGACATTGCCCCGATCATTATCGGAGTGTCAATCTCAATCGGATTTTCTGCAAAACGGTCCCCTAAAACGACTGAAGTCTTGCATGGTTCACGGTATGAATCGATTGGAGGCCTTGATACTTGGGCAGGCAATATGCTTAAATCATCAAATGTAGGTATTTTACGGGTCAAACCGCAGCCTCTGACCTTATATGAACCGGTCTGGCTTTTGCGCTTGATTTCAACCATTGTTGAATTTGACCATACTCCTCTTCCCTCGTCTGCAAGAGGCCTGACGTATATCGCATGTGTCGGACACATTTCCTCACAAATCTTACATCCCACACAGTTTTCCTGACGTATAGGAAGAGGTTCGTCATTGATTACTTCATAAACGTCGTGAGGACAGTTCGAATAACAGCTGTAGCAGTTTTTGCATGCTGACTGTTTAGGGTTATCACAAAGATACCAGCAGCATCCAGGGCGATTATTGTTCTGCTTGCATATCTCAATCTTACGCTCAACAGTGAATGACATTTAATTTACCTCCTCTTCAATGTCTTTTAATGGCTTGAATACAGGACAGACAGAATATTTTGTTCCACCCGCTTTTACAACCTCATCAATGGCGCTTGTTATCTTTGCATAGGGTTTCCATGCAAGATGGTCCTTCTTATCGACAACAAGCGCTTCGGTTACAATTTTATTTGACAGAAGATAGTCCAGCAGTGTTGTGACAATGGATCCGTCCTGACCCTGAGTGTGTTTAATGGATTTGACTGACAGGACTTTTATGAAATCACCGATCGGTTTTGAATTGTCGTTTCGCAAGTCCTCATGTATGAATGTTCTTGGACAGACCCTGAAGCATAAATGGCAGTTTTCAGGGCATTGTCCTCTCATTATCGGTTTGGTGTCATCAATTGTAATCATATCATCAGGACATACGTATTCGCATGCTCCGCAAAGCACACATGCGCCAACGTCTATGACATTGGATTTCAAATCTGAAAAGTCAGACTCAAGAATTTCCCTGTTGATTGAATCGTCTGATTTTTCCCTCTGATATAAAACGGGACGGGCCAGAAATTCCCTTCTCTCAATGATTTCTAGATTTTTGCTAATCTTTTTTTCTGCAAGTCGGTTCAATAGCTTGAATTGTGATTCATTGAAATCTCTTGCTTCGATGAATTCTTGCTTTATTGCTCCATTGACAATTTCATCTCCCCTTTTGGTTCTGATAATCAGTGTTGACCAGCCATCATCAGAACCTATTGAACCTATTGAAATGTCTGATGTTTCAGAGGTCAGCTCAACACATACATTACAGTTTTTTCTGATTATCCGTTTGGCTACAGACAATGGTATCTTTACCGTTTCTCTGGTTTTTAACAATAGGAATACGAATCCTTTCTCAATCTGGAATTTTTCAATGTCATCCATTTTCAGGCCGTATTCCTCTAAAAGATTTTCGAAGTATTTGTATGAAAAGTTTTCCATGCAGAATAAGCCCAGTTTAACGTCAATAGGGCTGTCAGTATAATATTGCAGTTTGGATGCTGCCATAATTTCACATGGTGTTCCAACCATTGCTATTTTGTGTTTAGTCATTTTTTCAGCTCCTATTGCATATTAACAATTTTTTTAAAGTTTGCATAATCATCATCTGTCAGTTCAAAACCGTATTCGGTTAAAATCTCTTTCAGCTCGTTTTGGTCTTTGGAGGTAGTCTTTTCCATGACAGCATTTTTTCCAAGGCTTTTGACATCACCAAGAACATATATGGTTCCCCTCATGATTGATTCACCGACATCATCGGTTACATCACCTAAAATTATGAGCTTACCGCCCATCATGAGAAGTCCAGTCATGTATCCGCTGTTTCCGCCAATTATTACGGTTCCTCCTTTCATGATCTCTCCAGTTCTTGAACCGGTGCTTCCTTTCACTATTACGGTTCCGCCATATATTCCCTGTCCTGCGCCGTCACCGGCAGTGCCTTCAATAATCAGTTCGCCTTTGGTCATGTTGTCTCCGGCAAACCATCCTGCATTTCCTGTGACATGTATCTTTGCCCCGTTGACCATTGTTCCGGCAAAATATCCTACAGAACCATTGATTTGAACATCAATATCCTCAGTTACGCCTGCACAAATGTTGTGTCTGGATTCGGGGTTTTCAATAATGAGCTTATCATAAAATGGAGCATGCTCTTTTATGGTACGATTCAAATCCTTTGAGTCCATGTCTTTTGCATCAATAACATATTTTTTCATGAATAATACTCCCCTTAAATTGTATAAGCTCTGGTTTCACCTGGAGCAATCTGCTCAATTTTATCTGAATCTATAACATCATGCAATGCCATTTCCTCTGAAGCTATTGCAAATATTTCATCAGTTTCAGCCATTACTCCAGGTCTGAGGCCAAGCTTGTCCTTTGCAATGCCGATACCGTTAGGAGTTCCTACAAGTATTGAAAAAGGACCATCCAAATCAATGACTGCCTGCTGTAAAGCCTCTTCCAATTTGTAGCCCTGATTGAGTTTGTCCGCCATGTAATGAACAATGCATTCTGTATCGTTGAATGATTCAAAAACATGTCCTTTTCTCTCAAGAGGATCCCTTATTTTCCAGTAGTTGGTGATTTGGCCGTTATGCACAACAGTTATGTCAGGTATGATGTAGCTTTGATATGGGTGTGCATGATACCTGTCAACGCCACTTTCAGTTGCAAATCTGGTGTGTCCTATCCCATGGGTCCCCATTCTACTGGCAACGTCAAATCTCTCAGCAATGTCTTTTACCTTTCCGACATCCTTTATCATTTCAAATGAATGTGAACCGTTGATTACCCTCACGTTTTCCAGTTCATCTATTTCACGTATGCAAGGTTTTAAGAGAGAAAATTCATCCAATGCTATTTTACATTTGTATACGTCAGAATCTCCAACGGACTCTATTAACTGTTCTTCATAAATCTGACTAAACTGAGTCAAAAGTGATTTTAAATTTTCTAATGTTCCTTTTCTCCTGTTTACTTCTATGTTTAATTGATAATAATTTTCAGAAAAATTCAATCCCCCGTAGATTGCATAGCCTGCTGAATCTGGACCCCTGTGCTGCAGGGATTCAAGCATTGATGTCAAAGCACTTCCTACAGAGTGAGTTTTTTTATCCTTGTATATTACACCTGCTATTCCGCACATTTTTAAACCTCCATTTAAAATAAACGGCGAATACACATATTTTAACTTAAAATTCCGATAAATAAGTTTAAAATTACAATATGCCTAAAATAATAATCATAACTTCCGAATTTCACATATGCCTTAATAACTACCCATAAAATTTGATTAAATAACAAAATTCCAAAAAATTATAGATTCCGCTTAACCTCCAAAAATTTATTGATTGGCAGCCATCCTAAAATGACTGCCAACTGAATCAATACTATATGATCATACATTCAGATATTCATCACGCTCATAGTCGAATACCTGTATTCTGTAAGAGTCCCATTCAGCCCTTTTGATGTTGTAGAACTGATTGAAGACCTTTTCTCCAAGAGCATTCTTGATTACGTCGTTTTCTTCCAATGCATGGTATGCTTCCCACAGGCTTGTTGGCAAGCTGGAAATTCCTTTTTCTGCAATTTCATCTTCTGAAAATGCAAAGAGGTTTTCTTCTGTAGGTTCACCAGGATCGATTTTATTGTCCATACCGTCAAGACCAGCCTCAAGCAATACAGCAAATGCAAGGTACGGATTACATGAAGGGTCAGCTGACCTGCATTCAATTCTGGTACCGAGTCCCCTGGATGCAGGGATTCTTAACAATGTTGACCTGTTTTTAAAGCCGTAAGCTATGTAGCATGGTGCCTCATAACCAGGAACGAGACGTTTGTAGGAGTTGACTGTTGGAGACAGGATTGATGATAAAGCCGGCGCATGCTTGAGCAGTCCTCCGATGAAGTACAATGCCTCTTGAGAAATCTGGGTTTCAGTGTCAGGATCATAGAATATGTTTTCACCGTCTTTAAACAGACTCTGGTTACAGTGCATTCCGCTACCGTTGATTCCCATGAACGGTTTCGGCATGAATGTTGCCTTGAAACCTAAGTTGTTGACCACTGCTTTTACTGCTTCTTTAAATGTTATTACTGCGTCTGCTGTTTTTAAAGCGTCTGCGTATTTGAAGTCCACTTCGTGCTGACCTGCTGCAACTTCGTGGTGGCTTACCTCAACGTCGAAATCAAGTTTTTCTAAACCTAGAACAATTTCCCTTCTGATGTCGGTACCCTGATCCAACGGTTCCACGTCAAAGTATTCTGCATCGTCTGCGGGTACGTAGTTTCCGTTTTCATCTTTTCTGATGATGAAAAATTCCGGTTCAGGACCCATGTTGAACTGGTAACCTCTTTCTTCTGCGAGTTTGAGGGATTTTTTAAGTACTCCCCTTGGATCTCCATCATATGGTTTTCCTTCGGTTGTGAAAATATCACATATGAATCGGCTGGTACCTTTTGATTCAGGCCTCCATGGGATTGTTGAGAATGTGTTGATGTCCGGTTTTGCAAGAAGGTCACTGTCATTGATTGAAGCAAGCCCTGCTACTGATGAACCGTCAAACAACAGTCCGTCATTTACTATATCTTCAACGTCATCCGCTTTTTTAAGAGGTACTGCCATGCTTTTTGGCAGTCCGTGAATGTCTGAAAACTGCAATTTCAAAAATTTAATATCGTTTGCATCGATTGTCTTAATAATCTGGTCTAATTTTTTATCTTCTGCTGACATTTTTTCACATCATTTAACTAATTGCCCACTTGGTTGGATGATATGGCAAGTGGAAAACCATCTTGACTAAATGAATTTAATTAAATACACAGTCGGAAGGAAACTTCCTTCCGACTAATAGTATATAATTGAGAATATATAAATGTTTTGAAAAAAAGACCAAAATGTAAGTTAAATTGTACATGGTGCCTTTGTGACAAATATTTTTTACAAATAACAATCTAAAAAAAATATGAACTTACATAAAGTAATCAAACGAAAATAATAGATTGTAGGGTGAAATTATTGGTTTCTAATTCCTGAATTAACTTTTTATATTTTCATATTTTCAGCTTAAAAGTACCTGTTGACATTTGTACAATTCATCCAAAACATACAGAGCCCAGGTATTTTTACATAGCATAATCAAGTATTGACAGGAAAAATACAGATTTAATATTCATGTAAACATTAAACATGAAATGAGGATTTTAAAACAAAAAATAGTCGCCAAAACTACAATGAATAGCATTATACAAACTAATCCTCATGATAAATTATTTGCATTGAATTCAGATTCAACTGCAGAATCAATATTGCCAGTGAAAATTGCTTCTTTAAAATCATTTGATAAATTACATACATTCAAATCATATTTCAATTTTCTTCAAAAAGTTCATAGTGGACTTTAGAACTAAAATAAAAACAACTAAAAATAGTTTAAATAATAAATAAAACTTAAATAACTGTCGGATAAGTCGGAGTGATTACTCACTCCTCCTCTCCTCAGAACGGCTCGTGTCAGTTTCCCGACAAGCCGCTCAAGCATATTGTTTACCTAAAGCAAATACCATCAAATTCTAACCATATAAACATCTAAAAGCAGA
>JAFUIW010000055.1 GCA_017473945.1 Methanobrevibacter sp.
ATCTGCTTTTAGATGTTTATATGGTTAGAATTTGATGGTATTTGCTTTAGGTAAACAATATGCTTGAGCGGCTTGTCGGGAAACTGACACGAGCCGTTCTGAGGAGAGGAGGAGTGAGTAATCACTCCGACTTATCCGACAAATTAAACCATCAGTTTTTTAAATGCATATTTTTTATTTAAATATAAACTTTAAAAAAAAAGCAACTATATAAATGTTAAAAAATAAACTAATAATATTATAATTTACGATTATTAGGTGTTTTAATGAACGTTATTTAAAAGTTAAACTCCATTAAAAGTGGAGAAATGACAGCTAAAGACAATGTAGAAAGCTTCATTAAAGTTATAGATGAAAATAACGAAGAAATTAATGCATTTATTGAATTAAACTATGAAAATGCATTAAAACAGGCAGAAGCTATTGATGAAAAAATCGCTAACGGCGAAGATGTTGGTGCTTTAGCTGGTTTAGTATTCGGTATAAAAGCAAATATTAATGTTGAAGACATGATAATTTCCGCAGCTTCAAAAACCCTGGAAGATTACTACGGAAGTTACAATGCAACTGTTGTAAATGAAATCCTTGCAGAAGACGGAATTATCATTGGTATTTTAAATATGGATGAATTTGCAGCAGGCAGTTCAACTGAAACTTCCTACTACGGACCTACCCAAAACCCAGCAGCTATGGGAAGAATTCCTGGAGGTTCCAGTGGAGGATGCGCAGCAGCAATCGCAGCAGAAATGTGTGACATTTCAATCGGTTCAGATACTGGAGGATCCATCAGAAACCCAGCATCCCACTGTGGAGTTTTAGGATTCAAACCAACTTACGGTGCAGTTTCAAGACAAGGTCTTTTAGACTTATCCATGAGTCTAGACCAAATCGGACCATTGGCCAATGATGTAAGCGGCATTGCACTTGCATTAAACACCATTGCAAAATACGATGAAACCGAATGTACCACACTTGACTGGGAAAAACCAGACTTTACCGAAGTATTGGAAGACACTTCCCTAGAAGGCATGAAAATAGCAGTGTGCAGTGAATTCATTGACGTTACCGATGAAGAAATCAACAAAACAGTCAATAAAGCCATTCAAAAATTGGTTGATGCTGGCGCTGAACTTGTTGAAGTGAGCTTTGACTACATCGACTTATGTTTACCTACCTACTACCTAATCAACTATGTGGAATTCTTCTCAGCTACCAGAAAATACGATGGAAGAGACTACGGATCAAGAATTGAAGAGGTATGCGGAGACGAAGTATTAAGAAGAATCAAAATAGGTTCCCACATTGCAGAAGCTGAATTCAGCGGTAAATACTACAAGCAAGCTTTAAAAGCAAGATCAGTTATCAGAGGAGAAATCACTGCAATGCTTGAAAACGTTGATTTGATTGTAGGACCTACCGTGCCTAAACTTCCTCACGAAATCGGTACCGAACTTGAACCGATGGAAATGTATGCTTATGATATCTTAACAGTTATTGCTAACTTGGCTGGAATTCCAGCGGCAAGCATACCGGCAGGTGAAGTTGACGGCATTCCTGTAGGATTGCAAATTCAAGCAAAACCTTTAGATGATGAAAAAATCATAAAAGCTATGAGTGTTTTTGAAAACACTCAATAAATTCTTTTTTTATAAATAATTTTACACTTGAAATGCACCTCTAAAATATATATTAAAAAAATACAATAGATTATCAAGAGAGGTTTTTAACATGACAAAAATAGGACTTGCTTATATAAGCGGTGCGGTACCCGGATTTGAAGATTTTGGAAACTTGCCGACAGATATTGTTACAGAAAACGGCCTTGTTAACGGTAACAAAGCAAGTGAAGAACTTGACGCTTTAATCATTCCGGGCGGAACATTAATAGAATCCAACGACATCAACATGGATTTAAACACTGAAATCAAAAAGATGGCCCGTGACGGAAAACCTATAATAGGAATATGCGCAGGTTTTCAATTGTTATCAAATCAAATAGATATTGGCCGTAAATCCCCTGTGCCAATTGTCAAGGAAGGATTGGGACTTATTGACGTCAACTTTTCACCATTGATTACAAGCGACCGCGTAAAAGCGAAAGTATACAATAACTCATTTATAGTGAAAAACCAGACAGAAGACGTCGATGGTTTTCACACCCACACTTACGGAAAGGTGGAAGGTGATGCAAAACCTTTATTCTACTCCAAAGTTCAAAGAATGAATTACGGAGATACAAATGAAAAAGGCGATTACAACATCTTTTCCGGAGCATGCAACGATGACGGCAACGTTATAGGAACAATGATACATGGAATATTGGATGAAAATCCGATTATTGTAGAAAACCTAAAGGAACAAATAGATATACATGACCTCGATGATGTTTACAATAGAAATATACAGGTTAAAAAATATTTACGAAGTGAAGTAGGAATCCACACAGACATCAAGGTACCTACAATTAAATCTCTCAAGAAACCAAAATACTTGATGATTGGAAGCAATGGCTCCGACTCAGGAAAGACATTCATACTGACAGGTCTTGCAGGTGCAATCAGAAAAAGAGGATATAAGGTTGCGCTGCTGAAAGTAGGTCCCGATGTACGTGATATCATTCCGGGATTATACTTAACCAAAGGAAAGATGGAGGATTTCGCATCCATAAAAATCGGGCATCTGGGATGGCGTGACATAGAATCTACTGTAGCTAAACTCAACTCATCAGACTATGACATAGTACTTATTGAAGGAGTTATGAGTGTATTCACCGGCCTTTTAAATGAAAAGGTACCGTTTTCAGCTGCAGAAATCGCAATGTCATCAAACATTCCAATGATACTTGCTTCAGGTGTGAACAAAGGCGGAATCGAATCAGCGGCAATCGACCTTGTCTCCCATGCCAATATGCTTGAAAAATTCGGAGTTGACGTGAAGGCGATTTTGCTAAATAAAGTATACAACGACGATATATTCGACAATGTTGTCCCATACATTCAAAATAACACCAGTGTCGAAAGAGTGTTGAAAATACCTAAATTAAAGAATGCTGACATGAGAGGATTCATTCCAGAAGTTGAAATCAGATATGAACTGTTTACCTCATATGCCATGGAACTGATTGAAAGCAATTTGGACATAGATGAGATAATCGGTATGGCAAGTGAAGTGGAATTCAATAAAATCTATTCATTTGAAGAAATAAAAAGCAAAGTGATATAATGGCTCTTAACTTAAGTCCAGAAACAGGCGTTAAACTTACAAAAAAAGACAGAGCACACGTCTTGAAAAAAATAAAACAGGGCTGGAAAGCAATATGCCTTATTCCAGACTACATTTTTGACGACGACGGCAATGTTCAAATCGGACTTGAAAAAAACCGTCGTATAGTAAGAATTGTTAAAATACTGGATGATGGAATACATATAGAAAAGGCGCTTAAAACAAAGACCTTGAGAATCAAATGGGAAAAAATAGCTTCAATAAACTCATCAAAAGAAGTTAAAGATGGTTTAGAAATACAAATGCGTGACGGTAAATACGTTACCTTCAGCATCTATAATTCCTATAAAATAAAACAAAATACCGAATTCATTGCTAATTTTATAGCGCAAAAGGCAAATGAGAGGAATTAACTATTCCTCTAAATATTTATTTATAATGTCTTCACCTTTAAGCAAGATGAGACCGTTTTCTTCTGCGTATTTGCGAACCTTATCAAGAGAAGTGGCCTGTCCGGTTTCACCATCCATCATTTCACAAACTACACATACCGGAGTGACACCAGCCATTTCACATAATGCAAGGCCTATTTCAGTGTGTCCTTGCCTGTTTTTAACAAGCCCGTCCGCACCTCTTAAAAGACATACGTGACCAGGTGATCTGAATGTTGCTCCAAATTCATCGAATCTTTCTTCTTTCATCATGAGAGCCATTTCACTGATTGTCATTGCTCTGTCATGGTCTGTTACACCAGTGAAAGATTTTCTGTGGTTCACCCATATTGAAAATGATGATCTTTCATCGTATGGAATATCATTAGGTGCAAGTTTTGCCAGTTCTGGATATTTTTCTGTAGCCGCTTGCATGATATCAACCATAAATGGCAAATGAATTTCATCACAGAAATCTGAGTGTAAACAGTTACAGATTAATCCGCCTGCATCATTTCTCATGGTTGCAATTGATTTAGGGGTTACAAACTCGGAAGCGATAATCATATCGACTTCTCCTTCCCTATCATCATTATCAAAAACTAGAACGAATTCACCATTTCTAATAGCTTCTAAAGCTTTATCTAAGTTAGTTTCTTGATTCATAGTAACATCTCCATTTGTACTAGAACCAGGGCTAAAAATAATTATACTTTTATTTCTTCTCTTCCATCCGGACTGTCACCGTCGGTTTTGGAATCTCACCAAATCAACACTTATTTGTGCTCGTGGACTTATTTTTAAAAAATCACCACCGGTAGGGAATTTCACCTCACCCTGAGAACGTGTTAAAAAATATATCAATCATATATAAAATACTTTACGGTGAAAAAAATTAAAAAAAGAAAAGTAAGTGAAAAATTCAATTCACTCTTTATTTATCACAACATCAAAAATTATAGCCACAACACCAGCTAAAATAGCTCCTACGATAGCTAAAGATAAATCAAAGTGGAATGGGAATAATGCTGCGATTTTTTGAGGTAAAATAAAAGGAGCTAATAAACTAGATAAAATTAACACTATAATACCAGCTATTGCACCAGTAATCAATGCAGAATCAATACTTTTATCAAGGTAACCTACTACGGCTCCTGCAATAACCATTGCAAAGATAAAACTAGCATTTCCTACATTCAAAAATGCAAATATTACTCCGATGACAAGTGCAATAATTGCTCCAATAATTGAATTAATTGCAATTTTTTTAAAATCATAATCCATTTTTAATCACCATAATATAATATTTATTAAAAAATATATAAATGTAGTTAAAATTTAACAGTTACTATATCGCCATCATTAAGATTCAATTCATCCCTCAACTTACTTTCACTGATAAATTCCAAATAATTTTCTTCATGAGTAGTTTTTGCAGGAAAAACAATTGCACCATTGATTTTGTCATTCAAAATTGCTTCAATAAATTTTACGGCTCCAAATTCTGTGTCCGGCTTGATTAAATTTTCACATTCATTCTTGATTTTATTGATTTCATCCAAATGTTGTTCACCGACAACTATATTTAATGTTCCCGGATAAGGTATAAACCCTAAATTTTTTTCAAATTCTTTAGTATAAAAATCCTGTGAAAGGAAATATGCCGCTTTTCCCAAACCGGTTGTAACTTCACCCTCTATTTTCATGAAAAAACCTCAATTAAATCACATATATTACTCACAAATGTAAATAATATTAAAGCTATTTTTAATTTAATGAAAATGTAATATATTTTATCTAAATTTAAACTACTAAATATAGATTTGATACTATAACTTAATCATTTTTTGATTAATAAATATTTTTGAAGAAATTATTTTAACAATTAACAATATACTTATTAATATACATAAAATTTTACAGGGTAAGAAAAATGAAAATTAAAACTATCTCAACAGATGTATTAATTATCGGATCTGGAGGAGCAGGTTCAAGAGCGGCTATTGAAGTTGATGATGCGGGATTAAAAGCTATAATTGTATCAAAAGGTCTTTCATTCAGGTCAGGGTGTACCGGAATGGCAGAAGGAGGATACAACGCAGTTTTCAAGACTGTAGACAAAGACGATTCAATAGAAGCACACATCCACGATACATTAAAGGGCGGAAGCTATCTCAACGACGAAAAGCTTGTTGAAATTTTAGTCAGCGAATCACCTAAAAGGCTGATTGACTTGGAAAATTACGGTGCATTGTTTGACAGGCAGGAATCAGGTGAAATAGATCAAAGACCTTTCGGTGGACAGACATACAGAAGAACCTGCTATCAGGGAGATAGAACAGGTGCAGAACTATTGAATGCACTAAAAGAAGAAATCATCAGAAGAGATATAGAATGCATCGAAGAGGTAATGATTACATCACTTGTAACCGATGGTGATGAAGTAATCGGTGCAACAGGACTTGACCTGAAAGATTCCAGTCTCATATACTTTAAGGCAAAAGCTACAATCCTCGCCAGCGGAGGTGCCGGACAACTATACCCTGTAACATCCAACACCTTCCAAAAGAACGGGGACGGTTATGCAATTGCATTCCGTGCCGGTGCAGATTTGGTTGATATGGAGCAGGTACAGTTCCACCCAACAGGAATGGTAGCACCCGAATCCAAAAAGGGAGTATTGGTAACTGAAGCCGTGAGAGCTGAAGGCGGAAAACTCATCAATAAAGATGGTGAAAGATTCATGAGCAAATATGCTCCAGAAAAAATGGAACTGGCTACCCGTGACGTTGTTGCCCGTTCAATCTACAATGAAATTATCGAAGGCAGAGGAACCGAAAACGGAGGGGTATATCTGGACATTTCCCACCTTGACGATGACTACATTGACGAAAAACTGGAAACAATGGTTCTGCAATTTGATAATGTAGGTGTAGACATTAAGCACGGCCCTATAGAAGTGGCACCAACAGCACATCACTTTATGGGTGGCTTAAAAATAAATACCAACGGATCATCCAGCATTAAAAATCTTTTTGGTGCAGGAGAGGTTTGTGGCGGAGTCCATGGGGCAAATAGATTGGGAGGAAATGCACTGGCTGACACTCAAGTGTTTGGAAAGATATCCGGTGAAAGCGCATCCAATGTCGCCAAAAGCAATGAACTTAAAACCAACGATGAGCAAGTTAACGCAGAAGCTTCAAGAATAGAATGTCTAATCAAGAAAGGAACAATAAAACCACAGGAATTTAAAAACAGGATAAAATCATTAATGTGGGAAAAGGTGGCCATTGTTCGTGATGAGAAAACATTGAATGAAGCTCTAAAAGAATTGCTTGAAATGCAAAAAGAACTTAAAAACCTGGATGTTGGCGACCAAAAACAATACAATACAGATTTAGTAACTGCCCTTGAAGTAATAAACATGGTTGAAATATGTATTTTAACTGTAAAATCAGCAATATTGCGTAGAGAAAGTAGGGGAGCACACTTCAGGTCTGACTATCCTGAAACAAAAGATGAATGGAAAAAGAGTATCGTTCAAAATAAAAAAGAAATAAAATTTGAAGCTAGATAGCTTCTTTTAAATTTTTTATGGCTTCGCGAGCCTTATCGTAAATTTTCTGTTCATCCAAAACAGTTAATTTTTTATTTTCCATCAATATTTTACCGTTACAGATGGTAGTATCTACATTTGAACCATTTGCTGAGTAAATTACATTGGATGTTAATGTGGAACTGTCCGGAACCATATTAGCACAATTTGTGTCAATTAAAATAATATCTGCTTTTTTACCGACTTCAATTGAACCAATCTCATCATCTAAGCCTAAAGCTTCAGCACCTTTAATGGTACCCATTGCAATAGCTTCATGAGAATTCAAGACATTTGGATCAAGAGTTGAAACTTTTTGAAGTAAACTAGCGGTTTTTAACTCTTCAATCAAATCTAAATTATTGTTTGAAGAGGCACCGTCAGTACCTATTGAAACGCAGACATCATTTTCTATCAGTTTTGAAACAGGAGCAATTCCTGAAGCCAATTTCATGTTACTGCATGGATTGTGGGAAACCTTAACATTGTTTTTCTTGATTATATCAATTTCCTCATCGCTTAACCATACACAATGTGCTGCAACAACATCAGGACCTAAAAATCCAATTTTATCAAGATATTCAAATGGTCTAAGTCCTTTTTCGGCACTAACATCATCAATTTCCTTTTGAGTTTCAGAAACATGTATGTGAATGCCCATGTTGTATTCATCAGCTAATTGGCGAGTTTTAATCAATAATTCTTCGGAAGCTGTATATGGGGAGTGAGGACCGAAAAATACTTTTATTCTTCCGTCAGCCATTCCATTGCAATTTTTGAATAAATCCAAGTTTTCCTTAAGTTCAGCTTCTCTTTTTTCTGCATCGCCAAAATCAATCATTCCATATGACAAAACAGCTCTTATGCCCGCTTCATCAACTGCGCGTGCAACATCTTCCATGTAAAAATACATATCGGAAAATGTAGTTGTTCCTGATTTAATAAGTTCTACCGCTCCCAAAAGAGCACCTATATAACAATAATCACCATTGAGGTTAGCCTCCATTGGCCAAATGTGATCATTTAACCAGCTGTCCAAACTTAAATCATCTGCTAAACCTCTAAATAAAGTCATGGATAAATGAGTATGAGTATTAATAAATCCTGGAAGTAAAATTTTTCCTTCCGCATCAATGATTTTATCAGCATTGCCTTCATCAATCTCATCTGCAATTTCTGCAATCAAATCATTTTTAATTAAAAGAGATTGTTTTTTTTCTTCAAAATTATTCGGATTTAAAATTAATGCATTCTTGATTAAAATAGTATTATCTGACATAATAACACCTTAAAAAAATAAAAAAAGTTAAAAACTTATTTATAAGTTTTTAATTGCTAATTTGATATCTTCTGCTTTAATAGTTTTACGTTTTGCAATTTTAGCAACTTGGTTTGCTTCTTTAGCAACATCACGAGCAACTTCTTCTAAGTATGCAGCTAATTCAGCTTTTGCATCTTCGCTAACTCTTTCAGCACCAGATTCTTTAATAATTCTTGCGATAGGAGCTTTTGGTATTTCAGACATATTTTTCACCTCACATAAGTTTAATACTAACTTATGATTTAATCAAAAATCATAAGTTAAATAACAATATAAGATAACTTAATATTTAAATATTTTGCAAAATCACGCTTATAATTAAAAAACAATATTTCACTATTAAAATAAATAAAAAAGTAATACTTAAAAGTATTTAAAACATGATTAATATATTTTAGGGGTCTAGTAAAATTTGCCTTCTGAGAACTTCTGAAAATCTGTTTTTGAGTTAATTCTTAAGTATGTGATTATGCCTGCTAATAGTACAACAATTGAAGTGTATTTTGACATTGAATTGAGCGTATATCTGTTTA
>JAFUIW010000056.1 GCA_017473945.1 Methanobrevibacter sp.
AAGTGATTTTCCCTCACTCTGCCTTTTTTCAAGCATTTTTTCAAGATAATTCAGTTCCATATCTGACTTTTCACACCTTCCTGTGCAATCGCCTTTGGTTGTGCAGTCATAGATTTCAAATTCAATGCCGTTTCTGTCTGCAACCTTCTTTCTGATTCGGTTTATAATTTCACATTTCTCCCTGCCGATCATAATCTCCCTCATTTCAGATAGTTTTCAATGAAATTGTTGAATGCCATGTTGTCCACAAAGCCTGCGCTGTATACGATTCCTGCCATTTCATATCTTCTGTGAAAAGTCTCCAGGCTTGACTCGTATGACGCCTCAAGTTCCCTGTCATTCCTTTCACGGGCCAGCCTTCTGCAGGCTGAGGGAATCATGTTGGAGCATCTGTAGGACCTTCCCCTGGTTCTCTGTCTGTTGGGTTCGTAGTCGGCTGAAATCGAAACCACTCTGTATACAATTCTTGAATTTTTAAGAAATTCCCTTATATCCAGATATTCAACGTTGTTGTCTTTGTAGTATTCCTCATATATCAGGGGCAATGCAATCGTAACGGTTTCGAGAGGCTTTGCCGCAAGGCCGTTGAGCATCTTGTCCGAATACTTGTCGACAATCTTATCCAAAGCTTTGATTTCACCTGAAAGCTCATCATAGTAGTTCTTGGCCTTGAGGCTGTCTACAACCTCGACCAGTGAGCATTTGCTTGAGGTCTTGCACAGGAAATCCCCCTTGAACTCTATCAGGAAAATGAAAAAATTGTTTTCATCCTTCTTATACCATAAGGCATCGGTTGTCTTTGGGGTAAACCTGACGTTGCCTTCCCTGAAAATCCTGCAGGAATGACAAATCTCGTCTAAAGCATACATGTGAAACTCGTTTTTCTCACCGTCATGTGGCAGTATTGACACGCCTTTGGAGTTTTCGGCAATTTTGTGTGACGGCCAGTAGAACTCGTTGAATGATTTTAGAAATTCAACAAACTTTGTCTCATCGGATGTTAATGTCATTTTTCTACTCCCTGAAGAGAATTTCTGCCTTGAGCCTGTCCAGTTCATCATATGGCCTGGTCAGATCCTCATAAACCTCACCCATGTTTCTGGGGTTGATTTTTTTGAAATTGAACCTGCCGTTAACCTGCTTTTTGGTGAGATAGAAATTGGTATTCCTGATTAAGTCATGGTATTGGGCGTAAAGAGAAATAGCCTCAATGAAAATCGGACTGTAGGAGTTGAGGTACAGTGTGACGTTAAGCTCTTTTGTCAATAGAACCAAAATTTCTGCAAACCTGATTTGCCAGTCAGGGTGCAGATTGCTCTCAGGCTCGTCAATGATTAGGAATGAATTTTCACCAAGCGAACCGTTCTCCAATAGAATCCGGATTACACCGATCTGCCTGATTCCGGATGAAGAGTAGCAGTCCTCCTTGATGATGTTTTTAATCTTAGAGACTATGTCTGATGAGCGATTTTCATTTTCACGCTCCAGACATTCCTTGATATGTCTTATGTGGTCAAGATTTAAAATGCTTAAATCCTTCAAATCAAGAATGGAAACGCTTTCAAGATAGAATATGTCCGAAAAGGTTTCATTTGAGATTAATCTGACGTTGCCCCTGTTGATGTTTGCAAAGCCTTCGTTTTCAAGCAGGTTCTCTGATTTCAAATAGCAGTAGAGAAGCTTTGAAGCAACTGTTTTACCGCTTGAGTTGGCACCGCCAACAACATTGATTCTGCCGATTTCAATGTCTGCACGGTTTATGACTCCGACATCTCTGATTTCAAGTTTCATCCAATCACCGAATCATTTTTTACATATTTTCATGTAAGGACAATCCCCACAGTCTTCACAGTCTGATGGAAATTCATCGTTTCTGATTTTTTCAGCAGTTAATCTCAATTCTTCTTTAAGCTCTTCAATATAATCATCATCTATATCAAATGAGAACAGCTGATTGCCTTTCTTGTATTTGATTGCATATATCTGAATCTCTTCAATTTTATGGCCTTCAAATTCCTTGTTTTCATCGCGAAGTGCCATGACATAGAAGTGAAGCTGCTTTCTGTATTTTGCCAAATACTGTTTTGCGACCAGTGATGTGTTTTTATAGTCAAGTATTCCAAGCTTTCCGTCTTTTTCATATATTAAATCGACAACCCCTGAAAATGCATAGTTTTCCCCTCTTATATAGAATGGATATTCACTGCCGATAATTGTTAGGTGATTTCCCACCTCATGATAATATCTGATAACATCTTTTGTGATAGTTTCAAGTTTCAGGCCATATTTTTCAGGCTGCTCTTCTTTAAATTTCAAGTTTGCCTTTTCAAAGAGAAGTTCAACTGTTTTAGCAACCTCTTCATCGCCAACATATTCATTGTTGTTTGCCTTGATTTTCTTGTTGATTATTTCCAATGCAGAGTGTATGAAGATACCGTCATCGATTTCCTTTTTGGTTGAAAAAGTGAATCCCATTTCATTTATAAGTTTGTATTTTAATGGACATTCATTGTAGTTTTCCAAAGCTGTGAAACTCAGATTGACGATTTCTTCAGTTTCATCTGAGTGTTTAGGATCAAGCAGGTTAATGTCAATGCCCGCCGGATTTACCAATCTGGAGTATGTTAAGTTATCATCAATTACATCGTTGATGCGTTTTGGAGCCTTGTTTATTGCCTGAATGTTTCCATCAGTATTATCATCCAGGGCTTTTTGATCATCCTGTGAACTGTCTTTAACAATGCTTGACAATATCAGTTCATCCTCTGCCCTTGTTTTTGCAACATAAATTACCCTTTCCTCTTCCTGAACATGTGAAGTTTTTGCATCGCCGTCATATCTCTCATATGATAAAAACTCATCAGGGGTGTATGTCACTGACTCCATGTCAAACTCTCTGAACTCAAGCGGGAAGCCATTGTCCCTTAGTGATGCCAAAATAACAACCGGAAACTCAAGACCTTTGGATGCATGCACGGTCATGATTTGGACTGCATCCTCATCGGGCTTGTACGCATCAAGGCTTTGGATTGAGCGTTTGATAAACCAGAACGCTCCCCTAAGGCTTCTGTCATACATAACCTCACCGTAAACAGACATTGAAGGAATGATTGATGCCAGATCGTATACAGTTCCTTCTTCGTTAGTTATCAAATCCTCGGTTAAATAACCTGTTATATCGCACAGGAGTTCAAAGTAGACCTCTGATATTGTCGGCCTGTCGTAGTATGATTCTGCATTCACACGTCTTTTCAAGTCATTCAATTTATGGAAAAACTCCAGGTCCTTTTCATCCGTGATTCCGTATTCAATCAGGTTTTCATCTGAAAGGATTGGCTTTTTGATGCGGCTGAATACTTCTTCCTGACGTTTTCTGAGTTTTGTGAAAATTCCCTTGAATTTTTGAATTCCTCTTCCCCATCCGTCGTTTTCATCGCAAACCACCTTGTCCACATAAATAACATCCTTTTCAAAGTCCTCCTGAAGTTTGTTCAATATTTCTTTGGTTTCAGCTGAAAGTTCAAAGAGGGTTTTATTGCCATTTGCCCCTGTTAATGTCTTAAGATTTAGCCAATCGGCAGTTTCACCGGGAACAAATGTGTAATATGGATCATCATCCTGGATTAAATGATACATCAGTGTCAAAATGTATTTCAAGTCTTCATTGTCCTTCAGATCTCCTGTTCCTTTGACATGATAGTTGATGCCGTTTTTCTCCAAAAGTTCCACCAGAGTGTTGAAACATGAAGAGGATGATTTAACAGAACGCATCAGTATTCCGATGTCTGAAAGGTTCATCCTTTCATCATCCGTAACGTATCTGATTATCTCAAGGATATTGTCTGCCTCTGCTTTTTTATCGTCACTTACCATGAAGTAGACATTGTTGCTTTTACCGCTTCCGCATTTGGCAGGTATCATTTTACCTGGGTCTTCATAATGAGCTTTGATGAAATCCTGTGAAAAGTCGATTATCTCTTCTGTTGAACGGTAATTGGTTGAGAGGAAAACTTCCTCAAACTTCTCTGCGTAATTTTCATTCAATTGCTTGAAGTAGTTTTTATTGGAACCCCTGAAACCATAAATACTCTGATTTACGTCCCCAACAACAGTGAATGAATTAGTATCAGGGTTTTCAATGAATTTCTTGAAGAGTTCCATCTGGACGGGGTCTGTGTCCTGAAACTCATCAATTAGAATATTGGTATATTTTGGCATGTAGCCTTCATTCAACTTCTCGAGGGCCCTGATTTGCATCTGGTTGTAGTCGATTGCGTTTTCCCTTTCAAGCAAATCCAGATAATCCGGGAATGACCTTGCAATCTGGATGTATTTTGCATTTTTGTATGAGTCTCTAAACCGGTAAAATTCGCTTTTTTTATCCTTCAGCTCATCAACAGGGAATTGACCGTCATTCTCCTCCATATATGTACGTACAAAATCAACAAATTCCTCATCAACAGGGAATTTCTCTACAAGATACTCAGTTAAACCTTCAGTGTCCACATTGAATGTGGAATATTCATCATATTTGTCTATGATGCTTTTAATTTCATGGTTTCTAATATATGATTCGTTTTCAAAACCCAAGTCCTTCAGGTGCTTTTTGATAAAGAGATTCTGCTTTTCACCCTCTGAGATAACATCAAGTCCCACAGTACCGGTCTGCTCAAGTATTTTCAAACAGAATGAATGGATGGTTGATATCTGCATCTTTTGAACATCACTTGCCGGAATGTCACCTTCAATCAGCCTGTCCTGGAGCTCCTCGGCAGCCTTGGTTGAAAATGTGATAATCAGAAATGTTTCAGGGTTGATTTTCAATTTTTTGACCATGTATTTTACTTTCTCAACGATTACACGTGTCTTTCCGGAACCAGGTCCGGCCTGAACGCTTAAAAACTTGTCACCATCATATTTGACGATGTATTCCTGTTCGTCATTTAACTCGATTGCCATAAAAATATACCTCACAGTAGTTAATCATACTTTGTTAACAATATAATAAATAAGTTGTCAAATGGTGTCGGATTTATGTGAAGAATGCTTAAAAATATGCTTGATTAAACAAGGGTTTTTCCTATTAAACTTGAAAATTTTAAATCCGAAATAAAAATAGTGAAAAGGAGTGATAAAAAATGAATGGTTGGACGGATATATCCCATCACAAAGCGGACATTTCATGATTTCTAAAATTTTTAAGACTCAACTGAGCATCATCCCTGTCGAATTCAAAAAGCTCACTTGGATTTTCCTCAATCAGCCTTTCCATTCCCCAGACTCCGCCGATATCATCCTGAGGATTATATTTTCCCTTGAATCTTTTGATTGTTGGATAGTCCAGGTCATATTCAACTGTCTTTTTAACCTCAATCGTAAATGACCATCCGTCGCCGTAATCATATTCCCAGTAGATTTTAGAGTTACTTTCAAAATATCCGTCAATTACTGTTTTGCTTGAATCCAATTCGCCAGGCTCAAAGCCCACGTCCGGAAATTCATTTGTCACAACATCAAAACTATCCTTGAACGTGAACCTTGACATGTAATAACCTTCAAAGTCCCACAAAATCTTCAATATATTGTCTAATTCCCCAAAAGTGATTTTTGAAGGAATAATCAAATCCCTCCAGGTCAATGGCCTGAAATCATCCAGCCTTATCTTAACATCATAACCTTTCATAATTTACACCTCCTAAAAGCACTGCGTGATAACATCCATGTTGGCATATAACTCTTCGAGCTTTTGCAAATCCAAGTAAATGCAAAACGATAATGCATTGACATTTTCCAAAAATCGGTCAACCAGATTATACCATGAATCATAGTCGGCCGTCATCTCATCATTGAGCAGTTTTGCAATCATTATCATCAAATCACATGCAAAATCATATTCCCCCAATGTCAAGACATCATGAATGTCGTCTAGAATAAAATCATACAGTTCATCCTCCATCAAATCCAAATCATGAATTCCATGGTTTTGAAAGTCCCTGCCTTCCCCTCTTTTAAAAACATCATCCAGTTTATTCAAGTAATAATTCTTATCCATGGCGAATTGTGATATGAATCTCTTTTTCATATCAGGGTTTTCTTCAAACTCAGTTAGGAGGAACTTTTTCAAATCATCCATACTTGCCATGTCAAATACCTCTTCGAAATTCGGCTTTTTTAAAAACATTTCAGGATGCCTTTCAAGATAATACACCAGGCTTGCCTCATGCTTGCATGGATATTTTGAAGGACAGCTGCATGACAGGTAAGAAGGACTGTTATATTCAACAATAGTTTTAACTTCAAAATCCTCAACTTGTGCAATAATTTCAGCCCCATCACTGCTTTTGACGGAAACACTGTCAACGAGCATAAGGGCCTCATCCAAATCCGAAGATTCATACATCTTTTCCCATGCCTTCAAGTTATTCACCTTAATAGTTATTTTTTAGTTCATTATTATTAAAAATATTGAAAGTGAAATTAATAAATATTCACCGGATTTACAAGTTAACATCAATATTGATTTCATTTCATAATCTAAGAATTATTTAAGCTTAAAAATGTTTATATAGATTGCAAATCTAATTATTGTTAATGAGTAACTCTTTGAATTAGGAGGAATTAGATGAAAGTTAATTTTGAAATTTGTTTTGAAAATTACTTGATGGTTTGGACTGATTCAACCTCGAATCATTTTTGGAGGAATGAATTATGGAATCTGAACTTTCCATAGCTATTAATGTAGATTTGACCCATGTCATTGACATGGTCTGCATATTAGTACTCTTATCATTATTCTTATAAGAGTATAAGTTTCTCGATTTTATCACCGGCAAATAGATTGTAAACCATTTTAATCTTAGGTTTCTTTCGAAACATCCCAGTTTCGGTGTTCTCCCCGTGTTTAAAGCACACCGTATCTATTTGCATAATATTTATATATGATAACTAATTAACAATTAACCAAGAGGTATAACCTCCACAATTAGGTGATAATCTAATTGACCGTAATGATTCGGGTTTAATCAATATCTATGGGAAATTGCAGGATTCAAATTCTGCAATTGATATTGATTATATAACTTCTAATTTTAATATTTACACAAAACACCATTGATTATCAATTGAAACAAAGAGTTTTAAAATAATAAAAATTTTACCAATTCAATTGGAAATGTTTTCTCAACATGTACGCATTGTCATTTAAAAAAATTAAAAGCCAAACTTCAGGACACAGTCCGGCTAGTCATTATAGTGAAATTTTGAATAGAAAAGCAATACTGCAGCTGACAATGTCAAAACAGAAGCAATTGCCATAATGACATGTGAAGATGAAATCAAACCTGAGATAGTATCACTGCCGATTGCCTGATTTCCTATTATTACAAGACAAATCACGTTATAAGTGGACAAACTGACAGTTTTACCAACTTCCTTGCTTGTGGTCAGCATGGATGATGCATCACCCAAATCCTCCTTATCCACCAGTGTAAGCACATATCTGTTGTTTGGCGGTGAGAACAAACCATGACCAACACCCTGAACAACCATAACCACTATAAGAAGATACAATGGCAGAAGCTCGATGAAACACAGTGAAAACATCACACACAACAAAATGGACATTGCAATGCCTGCCAAAACCCTGTTATCATATCTGTCGGCCAATCTTCCGCTTACAGGTGACATTAAAACCATGACCAGAGGAGTTGAAAGCAATATCAAACCCGCAATTCTTGAATCTAATCCCAAAACATACTGCAAATGGAAATTTAGAATATATGTTGAGATGAAAGTGATGAAATAAGCTATAAAAGCTGCATAATTACATATCACATATTTGAAATTCCTGAAAAGATTCAAATTGAAAATGGTATTTGAATTGTGGATTTCAACTTTAACGAAAATGTAAAATGAAATGAAGCTTAAAATCAAAAGGGGCAAACCGAATGGCCTTGTAATATTGGTCAAACCTACGATAAACAAAACCATGAGAAGAATATAGAAAACAGAACCCCTTACATTAATCGGTTCGGTTTCATTTTTCCAATCACCGTCAAGTCTAAAAAGCAATGCCAATTCGATTATGAATGCTGCCACCAAAAGTACAAACAGAAATCTCCAGGAGATGTAATAGACAAGAAATCCTGAAATTGTCGGGGCGGAAGTCATTCCAATATATCCCATGGATCCCACAATACCCAATGCACTTCCCACATTGTCTTCAGATATCTGATTTACAACGAACATGTAGATACTTATAAGAAGTGCTGCAACAGAAATCCCCTGAATAACTCTTGAAAAAAGAAGGAAATAAACATCAGGAGCCAATGCAGACATCAGCAATCCTATTATCAATACGATAACGCCGATAATGGTTGATTTTCTCACACCATACCTGGAAATGACTCTGGACAGCGGAATGGAAACCGCTATTAAAGCTATCATATAAGAAATAGAAATCCAGTTTGCAAGCTCAATTGTCAAATTCAAATCACTGGATATTAGCGGCAGTGCAACCTGAATCATGCTTCCGATGAATGAGGTTATGAACTAAATCATGGCTGCAATAACCAGAACCAGCAAATCGTTTGAACTGAATTTCGAATAGAATTTTAACTTTGAACCTGAATTGAATCCCATATTAATTATTTAATTGTATAACCCATAATATTTTTTTCTAAAAAATAATTGTAAAATCAAGAATTATATTTCACCAGCATGATTAAAATTAACTGATATACTCTAAAATTACAAGTTAACATCAATATTGATTTAATTTTATAATTAAATAATTGTATAACCTTAAAAAGATTTATATAGATTGCAAATCTAATTATTGTTAATGAGTAACTCTTTGAATTAGGAGAGATTAGATGAAGGTTAATTTTGAAATTTGTTTTGAAAATTACTTGATGGTTTGTACTGATTCACCCCATACCCAATACGGAGGAATGAATTATGGAATCTGAAGTTTCCATAGCTGTTAATGTGGATCTGACCCATGTCATTGATATGATCTGCATAATAGTACTCTTATCACTGTTCATGTAAGAGTATAAGTTTCTCCATTTTATCGCCGGCAAATAGATTGTAATCCATTTTATTCTTAGGTTTCTTTCGAAATTTAACACATTTCGGTGTTCTCCCCGTGTTTAAAGCACACACCATCTATTTGCAAATCTTTATATATGATAAATTATTAACAATTAACCAAGAGGTTTAACCTCCACAATTAGGTGATAATCTAATTGACCGTATTAAGTATGGGTTTATCAATATCACGTGTTAAATTGCAGGATTCAAATTCTGCAATTGATATTGATTATTAAATACTAATTTTCTTATTACAAAACACCATTGATTTACAATTGACAAACAACCTATTTTAAAATAATTGTAACCTAAAAAACCATTCCAAATTTCAGCAAATATACATTTTTACTGTTTATTAACTGTTTAAAGCACATAATTTCTAAATCTTTATATATGATAAATTATTGACAATTAACCAAGAGGTTTTACCTCCAATTAGGTGATAATCTAATTTACCAAAATGAGTTGGGTTAATCAATATCGTGTGTTAAATTGCAGGATTCAAATTCTGCAATTGATATTGATTATTAAATACTAATTTTCTTATTACAAAACACCACGGTTTACAATTGACAAACAACCTGTTTTAAAATAATTAATCTTAAAAATAGAATAAATAAAAAAGGGAGTTTAAAGAACTCCCAAGGAGAGTTAAATCCCCTATTTAACTGTTAAATTTATTGTTTTGGTTACTGGTTTGTAGTACTTATTTCCAGCAAATCTGACAGCAGATTTGAAAGTTCCTTTTTTAGTTAATTTATTGATTTTAAATGTTGCCTTACCTTTGCTGTTTGTTTTTGCAGTATATGTCTTTCCCTTGACTTTTAAAGTGACTTTAACGTTTTTGACCGCTTTATTTTTATTGTTTTTTAATGTTATGGAATATTTTTTAGTTTTAGTTTTAACCTTAAATGATGCTTTTTTAGCAGTCAATTTCACACTGGCCTTTACAACTACAATTTTAGCTGTAGCATCCTTTAAAAGATAGGAATCATCACCTGCAAATTTTATTTTTGCAATATAAGTATTTGGAACCAAGTTTGTAGGGACTGATATGAAAGCTTGTCCTTTAGAATCAGTGCTTCTGGAATAGGTTTGTCCATTTAATTCTATAGTGATTTGTTTATCAGCTAAAAGTACACTGTTTTCATCTTTTAATGTGGCAACCAATTTTTTTGCATCATTGTATGCTACTTTAACATCAGATGCAACGATTATTGGAGCTGAAATTATCTTAACAGTGGTATTTTTTGTAAATTTTGCATATTTATCATCACCACAATAACAAACATAGGCATCAACTGTTTTGGAAGCTGATTTAGAAACGTTGAATGCCGCTGTGCCCTGATTGACATTGCAATGATAAATCTGATTGTCTATTACTAAAACTGCAATACCTTCTGCATCATCATTCAACTTAAGATTGAATGTGATTGAATCAGAATTGTTGAATGCAGTAAGTTTAGGGTTGCTGTCCTCACCGATTATCTGTATTCTCAGCCCAACAGTATAATTTCCATATACCTCGTCAGCATAATGTACTGTTAGGAAATACATTTTTGGAGTTAAATTTTCCAGTGCAATGCTGGTCTTGCCTGCAACGGAAGGACTGCTTTCAACTATTTTTATTAAGTTTCCAGTCATATAATCAAGCAATGTTAATATAATCTTTCCTTTGGCATTTTCAGGCATTTCGACTGAAATAATCTCACCCAACTTTACATTTTCATACCAATCAGGAATATCCACTTTTAAAGGCTGTATATCAAAATAACTGTCTTCCACATAATTTTCGCCGTAATAGACTTTTAATTGATATCCTTTAAGCTCTGTTGTTGGAATTTTGATGCTTGTTTGCCCGACAGCTTCAATTATTACATTGCCATAATCATCCAAGAGAGTTACATTTAAAAGGGATTTGTCAGACTTCTCCGGAAGATCTATTGTAATGTATTTATCACTATTAAGAATAATATCTTCCGGCCAGTTAACTTTAATATCTTCTACACTGATTGCAGAATCATCCGCCCAGATTGGAGATGAAGTGCGTGATATAGAGTAGTCTTCTCCAGTATAATATGCTTCAACGTAATATTCCCCATAATCCAGATCAGTTAATGAAATGCTGGCTTTTCCTTCTTTCAATGTCTGGGAATATTCATTCAATAGATTGTCATCCCCATCATAAATGGACACGATTAAATCACCTTTTGCATCCTGAGGCAAAGTCAAATCAACATAATCATTTTCAATTATTATTCCATAATCAATTTCAATTTCACCTTTGAGTGTTTTCGGACCAAAAATATCATTGCCCAAATAAGTGACTGATATTGGATATACACCTATAGATAATTTCGGCAATTTCAATGTTGCACAGTCATCATCTATTTTTTCAGTGTAATTTTTTCCGTCAACAGTGAATATCACATTTCCAGTTGCCAAATTGTTAAAACTAACCTCTATATAATTATCAGCCCCATAATTATAAGACTGATATGAATCCAAATAGAAATAATAATCGAGATTGAATTTGCCTTTTTTGGAATAGGAGGGATAAATTTTATCGCCGGAATATCTGATTTCATAACTGTGCTCGCCAATAGACATATTAGTCAGGAAAAAATAATAATCATCCGGAAAAATTACACTATGGATTTTTCCATCTATATATAAAGCAGAATATCCGGTTGCATTTTCAATTAAATCAATATATTAGGGGTCTGAATTTTTTACCCGATTAAACTCATTAATTTGAGCTTGTTTTTTTAATATTTCATATTAATTTTGATTGCCTTTTGATAGTACAAAAGGATTTTTATTATTTTTAAAAAATAGAGTCAATATCAT
>JAFUIW010000057.1 GCA_017473945.1 Methanobrevibacter sp.
TGCCGTTGAATGCAAAGGAAAGGGTTTAGCATTTACCCAAGAGGAGTCATTCCTACAATTTTAATCAAAAATATCATATATCTAAAATAACATAATTATTAAATGGTTGAAATCAACCTTATTTTGTGGAGTAGGTTAGAATCTTTCCGATTCTAACTTATTTAATTTAATTCTTTTTTTTGATATCAAAAATATATTACATAAATATTAAGTATTATAAAAATTATAACTTTTTTTAGGTGAGCATTTATGGATTTCGTATTAGTTTTAGCAAAAATCGAACCAAAGGAAGGTTGCCAGGACAGTATTGTTGAAGTTTCACAGGATTTAATCTATGAAACCCTACAAGAAGAAGGCAATATTGATTACCAATTGTTAAAATCAATAGAAGACGACACATTGACTTTTGTTGAAAAATGGGAATCACCAGAAGCATTGAAAAAACATATGGCTTCACCACACTTTCTTAACTTTGGAGATGAAAGTGAAGAATTTATCCAAAATATGACTATTCAAGTTATAGGTGCCGACGAGCTCAACCTATAATCCTATTTTTATTTTTTAAATACATCACAATCATCTATTTTTGAAAATATTTAATATGCAAATTCAACAAATTTTTTATCATGAAACTTTTTATCAGCCCTGACATTAAAAACGAGCATTCCCTGAAAATTCAAGAGAAATTAGTTCAAATTTCTAAAAACATGAATATAGAAATTGTCAATGACATTAACTTGACCGATATAATCATATCAATCGGCGGAGACGGAACTTTTCTAAAGGCATCCAGAAAATCCAATGAAAAACCGATAATCGGCATAAACACTGGCACACTAGGTTATCTGACTGAAATTAACCCTGAAAATATAAATCAATCACTGAAAAGCCTGCTTAATGGAAATTACCATATAGAAGAAAGAATGATGCTTGAAGGAGAACTAATTAAAGCAAATGGAGAAGTCCTCAAAATTCCTCCTGCACTCAACGAAATAGGGATATCAAAAAACATTTTTGGAGTTGTGAGATTTGACGTGCTCGTTAACGAGAAGCTAATCAATTCATATACTGCAGACGGCATTCTTGTATGCACCCCAACAGGTTCAACCGCATATAACCTGTCATGCAGCGGACCTATCGTAGATCCGACTGCTGAAATAATCACATTAACACCAATAGCCCCCCACACCATCATAAATAGGAGCATTGTCCTTTCGGATGATTCCATTGTGGACATTGAAATAACCGAACTGAGGGAAAATACATTATCATACGTACTATACGATGGAAAGCCAATTGAAGTCGTTAGCGGAGATAAGATAAGAATTAAAAAATCAGATAAAGTTACAAAAATGATTAAATTGGAGGATAGAAGCTTTATAGACACTATCCGTGAAAACATCAGTTAACTGTTATGCAATCGTTCGGACAAATGGCAACGCAAACCCTGCAGCTTCTGCATACCTGAGGGTCACGGACACTGCATATTTCATCGGTTAACATCAATACATTGTTGCTGCAGGCAATTACACATTTTTCACAGCCATCACACTCATCAATGTTAATGTCAATGTGTGATTCAACAATTTCTTCCTTTTTATTGTCTTTATTTCTTTTGAAAAATGAACCTAAACCCATAATAACTACCTAAAAAATAGTATATATATTAATTTATATAAAATTATTGAAAAAAGAAAAAAATAATCCTAATGAAGGATTACAAATTATCATTGAAAAATTCAGCTATTTTATCGAATGGAATCACATCAGTTTTATAATATAAATCTGTGTGAACTGCATCAGGAATGATCATAAGTTCCTTGTTGTCACCTGTCAATTTGGCGAATTCATCTTCTGAGAAGTATCTTGAATGTGCCTTTTCACCGTGAATCATCAGTATAGGAGTTCTGATTTCATCTGAGTATGCTATAATAGGCTGTGAGATGAATGACATGCATCCTGTAACGTTCCAACCGTCATTTGAGCCGGGTGATCTTGGATGATAACCTAAATCCTCTATGTAGAAGTCATGATAATCCTTAACGAATTGAGGAAGGTCATCAGTGCCCTCTTTTATGACTCCGCCTGCTCTTGCATAATCACCGTTTTTGTAATCTTCTGTTCTCTGGTTGTTTAGGGCAACTTTCATTTCATATCTTGCATCGGCATTGTCATCTGCATCGTAATAGCCTTTAGCATTTATACGGGTCATGTTATACATGGTTGATGTTACTGTTGCCTTGATACGGGTGTCTATTGAAGCGGCATTTAAAGCCATTCCTCCCCAACCGCAGACACCGCAGATACCGATTCTTTCTGAGTCAACATCATCGTTTGTCGCCAAAAAGTCAACAGCAGCCTGAAAATCTTCTGTGTTGATGTCAGGTGATGCCATGAAACGTGGCTGACCTCCGCTTTCACCTGTAAATGAAGGGTCAAAAGCTATTGTTAAAAATCCCATTTCAGCCAATGTCTGTGCATACAGCCCTGAGACCTGTTCTTTTACAGCACCGAAAGGTCCGCAGCATGCAATTGCAGGCAATTTGCGGTCAGCATCCACGGGTTTATACAAATCAGCGGCCAATGTTATTCCATATCTGTTTATGAAAGAGACCTTTTCATGATGGACATTATCTGATTTTGGGAAAACCTTGTCCCATTCTTCACATAATTCTAGTTTTTCACATTGCATATTAACACTAATATTAAGATATTTTTTTAGAAGTATTTAAGTTGTTGTATTTAACAACAATTTTACATGTTTAGAAAAAATACTTAAACTAAATCAATATTTACTTTAAAGACCTAAATTGCTCTTAAATCAAACTTAACCATTTATATAATAGAATATTTAAAAAATAAAATAAATATGATGATTTTATTAAATTTAAAAAAATTTTAATAAAAATCAAAGAAAATTATATATGGCGATAAAATGAGTATTGAAAATGTCAAAAATAGAGATTTATTGATGAAACTTTGTTTTATGATGTTTGTAAACAACGTTTTAAAAGTTTTTGGAATCAATGAAGAAATTGAAGATATACTGCCCACCGAATTGATTTCATTCAATAGAAATAATGGTTTTAAAATTTTTGATGATATGCATGATTTTAGAGCAGTTACAAAATCTGGGAAAATTATAATTTTCGAGTTCAAGAAGAATCCATTAAGAAAAAATGATTTAAAACAGGTATATGATTACTACAAACGCACATTTTGCAAGGAAAAAACTGATGTGACTGCAATAATAATTGTTATTTCAAAAGAAGGAAAAATTACTGAATATACTGAATTAGACATTACATATCATCCTAAAATCATCAAAACAAAGAGGATTAACAAACAAGAAGATTTAAAAATTATTAGGAACAAATTTGAAAACAATATACAATTAAATTCAATCGAATGTTCCTTAGTAATAACATTTCCCCTTTTTGATTTAAAAGAAAGTGAATCAGAAATTGTGGAAGAAATGTGTAGAAACATTAAATTTCATTCAGAATGCATTCCAAAGGACAGATTAGACGAAATTATTCTCGGAATGTATTTGAATATACTTGAATATATTGAATTTGAAAAACAAGATAATTTAATAGAGATGATTGACATGGCAACTAGAACTGAAGGTGTTTTTGCAAAAATGAAACGAGAAGAAAGAAATGAAGGAAGAAATGAAGGAAGAACTGAAGGGGAAAGAAACATCATATTGGAACTTTTAAAAACAAATACACTCACAGAAGTTTCAAATATGATTAACAAAGATGTGAGTGAAATACAAAAAATAATTGGAATAGAATAGAAATCAATCTATTCTAATTTTAATTTATCTAAAATTTCAAACCTAATTCATAAGCTTCTTTTAATTTGTCTTCTTGTTCTTCAGCCACGATTCCTGCAGGACCAGCTGAACCTGCATCCACATGACCAATCACTTCATATCCCATAAATGTAAATGGTGAGAATTTGGTAAGTTCAATATAATCAGCATAGGTTCCTTCAGGCTGGTTTTCTGTGAAGATCAAAGCTGCTTTACCAGATAAGCTTTTATCAGGGTTTTGTCCGATAGCATAGAATCTGTCAATGATTAGTTTTCCTTGTGCTGTCATTTGTCCGTAGTAGATTGGTGTTGCAAAGATTACTCCATCAGCTGCTACAAGATCATCTATTATTTTGTTTCCGTCGTCTGCTCTTACACATTCAGGATGTTCAGCACAGTACATGCATGCTTTACAAGGAGCGATTTCACAGCCTTCAAGGAAGTATTTTACTACTTCTCCACCGTTTTCCTCAATTCCTTTAATCATTTCATCCATCAATACGTCACAGTTTCCGCCTTTTCTAGGGCTTGCTTGAAGTGCTATAATTTTCATTTTAACTACTCTCCAATTTTTAACTATATAATATTCTTTTTGATTAATTATATAAATCTATTCAACCAAAATACTATTATGAAATTGTCAAAGTCCAAAGTAAACTCATATCTCAAATGCCCTCGTGAATTCAAGTTTCAATACATTGACGAAATTGAATCAGAACCCAACAAGTATATGGCATTGGGAAGTGACGTTCATCTCATTGCTGAGAAATTCACCGACAAATTTGAAGACAATCTTGATGATGTTGACATCAACAACGAACTGATTAAGGTTGCAAATGAATTGGACATCGGATATGGACTGGATACCCATATTGACAATTTGGCACTGTTTTTTAAAGAGGTTTTTGTTGACAATGACTATAAGCTGTTTTCAAATGAGGAGTATCTTATTGATAAAAAGCACAGGTTTTCCGGAATCTGCGACATCATCATTGAGGATGAAAATGGCCATCTGGTCGTAATTGACTACAAAACAAGCAATTCCAATTCCTTTTCAAAATACCGTTTGGAACTGTGCTATTACAAGTTGCTGGTTGAAAACGTATATCACAAAAGAGTTTCCAAAGTGGGCGTGTTTTTTACAAAAAATGGCCGTTTAAGATTGCTTGATGTTTGTGAAGAGGAAAATAAGCGTAAATATTTAAGCTATTCTGAAATTGATGAAGCCATTGATACAATGTATGATGTTCGTGACAGAATCAACAGAAAGGAGTTTCCAAAAAAAGAACAGTATTTATGCAGATATTGCACATATAAGGAACTTTGCAAGGATGAATTCTACTTTTTTAGATAATAATTTTTAATAAAATAATATTAATAAATTTAGGTATGCCTAAAAATTTATATAGTATTATTCACTATTTTTATATATCTCAAATAAAACTATGGAGGAATACTTATGAATTTAGAAGGCGTAGAAAAAACAATGCTTTTGACACTATTTGCAAAAGCTAAACACTCCCAGCAAAAGAACCATAAATTTTATGATTCAAAAGCAATAGAAGTAATCTCTAAAGTCGATTACAATTTCAGTGCTGCTGAAAAGGACAAGCTGATGCAGCTTGGAACAATAGCAAGAACAATAGTATTGGATGAAATGGTAGGCGACTATATCAAAGCCCATCCCGATTGTGCAATCGTAAACATTGCATCCGGAATGGATACCCGTTTCAACAGACTTGACAACTGCAGGATATACTGGTACAATGTGGATTTGGAAAATTCCGCCCACTACAGATTGAAATATATTGAAGACACTGACAGAGTAAAAACCCTTGCCAATTCAGCAATGGATCCTGATTGGGCAGAAGAAATCAAAATAAGAAATGATATCTTATTCATCATTGAAGGTCTGACAATGTATTTGACTCAAAAGGATGTTGGAGACATCCTCAACATAATTGATGATAATTTTGAAAAATGCACAGTATTCATGGAGATAATGCCTCCAATTTCAGTTAAGAATACCAAAGAGGAATCCGTTGAAGAGACAAACTCCAAATTCATATGGGGTGTTGAAAAGGGCCATGAATTAACAAAATTCAATAATAATTTCAAATGGATTAAAGACGTGAATCTGTTTGACGGAGTGAATGTTTTCAAACCTCATTACAGAGTAGTCACATGGCTTCCGCCGTTAAGAAAAAGAATGGACTACATAGCTGTTCTTGAAAAATAGATTTGTTTAGCAAGTGTCAATCTTTATTGATTTGCACTTGCAAAAAAAAAGAAAATTAAATTTTCAAATGAAGAATAATTGCATTTTTTTGTCTGTCGGCTATTTTCATCGAAATTTTAGTATATAAACCAACCTTGCCATTCAGAATTTTTCTTGCATCAGTGTAGAATGGCCTTGCTTCAATCAATCTTGATTTTGCTTTTTTTGCAAATTCCTCAGCATCTTCCACATAGAAATACATCATCGCTGATGAGTTTCCGGTTCTTTTTACATAGAAATTGGTATATCTAATGCCGAACTTGTTGGTTGCATCGAATATCAGTTCCACATTTGAAAACCTGTTTCTCACATCCTGAATGAATTTGAGAATGTCCTCCTCATGGAAATATTGGAAAACACCAGAAACTATCAATAATGTTGGAAGAGAGGTGTCTAATTCATCACACCAACCCAGCGAAAACAAATCTCCTTTAACAAACATTTCATTTTCTTGAACTTCAAGATATTTTTCTCTAAGCTCAATCACTTCAGGTAGGTCAACTTCAAAAAATAATGCATTCTTTCTATCAATTCTGTAATAAGATGTTTCAAGGCCAACTCCCAAATTGACAATATTGCACATGTCATATTTGTCAATGAACTCCTGTGCCATTTCATCAAGATTGTAATACCTTGCAACTGATGCAATCATGGAGTATTCGGATGATTTTTTCTCAATCTGCTTTCCGGCAATAAGGCTTTCGATCTCAAGGGCCTTTTCATCATAGAAATACTCGGGAAACTTTTTGGAAATGTTTACCCTTGCCGTTAACGGTATGAACAATGTATCTTCAACACCCTCATAATCTCCCATGATATCACTTTCTTGCAACAATGGTCATCCATTCAACCCATTTGTCAGTCAATGACACATGGTCATAATCATCATCGATTGTTTTTGTTTCACCGCCAATCTCTTTAATGGTTTCCTGATTTTTTCGACCATTTCTCAGATAAACAGTAATTTTTGAATAATCGTTATTCTGTAAAAATTGGGTCAGCTCCTCATCGTTGTAGACTGTCATGTCTATGAATTTTTCTGATATTTTCATGGCAATATTATCTGATCCGTTTGATTCGGTTCCAATCAAAAATATTCCGCCAGGTTTAAGGACCCTTTTGACCTCACCGAAGCATTTTTCTATATTCGGCCAGAAGTATACTGTTTCAAATGCAGTTACAACATCAAATGTATCATCATCAAATGGCAGACTTTGAACATCACCCTTAACGACCTCTACCTTGCCGTCATATATCTCCTGTCTGTTGACTTCACGGGACACCTTTACGCTTTCAATGCTGTAGTCAACGCCGTATACCTTTTTTGCCTTTTTGGCCATACGGTTTATGTTGATTCCGCCACCACATCCCACATCGAGAATAACATCATCCTCTTGAATGTCCAGATGTTTCAGACCCCATAAAGCTACGGGAGTGTGTTCCTTGTTCATTGATTTCAATTGGATTTGACCTAATTTTCCTTTAGGCTTTCTCATGTTGTCAAAAATACCCATCATTTCACCCTTGGAATGAATCTGTTAACTTTTCTTGAATATAATATGTAATAATCACCGTAAAGTCCAATAAGCCATTTCTCTTCAGTGTTTTTAATCACCACTGTGAGGATATACCAATAGATTACCGGAAGCACCAATAAAAACACATTATCGAATATCAGAATTGAACCTGTTATGGCATAAAGAAAAGCGGCATAAATAGGGTGTCTTACCTTTGAATAAACCCCTGTTGTTACCAGCTGATTGGCTTTGATATGATTGTCTATGCTTGAGCTGACATTGGCGGACAGCCAGAAGATTGTTCCTGTCACTATCAGAACAAATCCTAAAGCGAGCAATATAAACTGATTTGATTTATAAACGGGAATTATATTGTGAACACTTAAAACAAATGCCAAGACTGTAATTACCACAATCAACCCTATCAAATAGGGCCCAATTCCTAAAACCGGCAGGTGATTATTTTCATCCATATTTCATATTATATAAAAAATAGTATAAATATTTTGGCATGCCTAAATTATTATGAATTAAATAAAAAACTAAAGAGTTTCTAAAAAAAACCGCAAAAATTGTTTGATTTTTTAATGTATCCCTAAAACTGTTAAACCATGAGAAATGCCAATATTGAATTACCAGTAGCCAATACTCATCAGTAATAACAACACACATATATAAGACAAATTATTTTGTTTTCATTGAGTTTAATGGAATTTATCTGCCCAATAAGTCAAACTAAGTTGAATTATCATAAATAGTTGAAAAAAATTTAAGTCCAATATAGATATCCAAATACTAAAAAAAGAAATTAAATAGTTTACCTATACACTAAATAGTTAATTAGTTAACTAAATAGTTAACCTAGAAACCTTACCAGTTTATATTCAAATTAAAGCTATAAATTAAAAGAAAAAAACTGATATTATCATATAATAATATTAAAAAATAATGAACAGACATATTGGAAAAAAATAAAATGTAATAAGTTTATATAACATTTTAAACAAATAATCAATAGAGGGTTAAAAATGAAATTCGAAAAAGTTGTTGAATCACATTATTATGACCGTTTTGGGGAACTGTTATACATTCTACACAAAAACAACAGAAAATACCTGAATGATGCTCTAGCCGAATATGATTTAAATTTACTTCAGGCAATGTGCATGTTTATCATGATTGATAGAAAAGACATCAACCAACAGGAATTAGCAGATTTATTATTCCTAACAAAAAGCGGAACTACAAAAGCAATTCGCAAGCTTGAAGTTGACGGTTTTATTGAAAGGTCAAAATCCGAAAAAGATGCGCGTCAATATGTTTTAAACCTAACACAAAAAGGTTACGATACCATTCCAACATTAATTAGAATTTATGAAGAGTGGGAAGAGTTAATTGGATTGAATGAATTGGATAAAGAATTTTTTGAGATTCTAACCAAATTAACTTACAAAGCTATTGATTTAAATAAAAAAGAATAATTATTTTTTCTTTTTAACCCCTATTTTTAAAAAAAAAAGAACCATCACATTAATTAAATTAAAAACAAAAAAAAGAAATAAGTGAATTAATCACTTATTTAACCGTGATTTTTATACTTTTACTTACTGCTTTATATTTGCTGTTTCCAGAAAATTTAACTGTAGCAGTGAATTTTCCTTTCTTAGTCAGCTTAGTGAGTTTAAATGTAGCCTGACCTTTGTTATTGGTTTTGGCAGAATATGATTTGCCGTTTACAATAATAGTGACCTTTTGTTTTTTATAAACCTTGTTTTTGTTAGTTTTTAATGTGACTACATATTTTTTGGTTTTATCCTTAACTTTGAAGGTCTTTTTCGCAGCGGTCAGTTTTGGAGTTGCCTTGTTTACTACATAATCAACAGTTATGGTTTTTCCGGAAATTTTTTCATCACCATCATATTTTACTGTTGCAACATAAGTGTTTACAGCCAATGATGCCGGAATGCCTGAAATTTCAGCCTTACCGTCGCCACCAACAGTGCTCTTATACATATTATTATTCAATATGACAGTTACTGTTCTTCCAACTAAAGGATTACCATTGGAATCTTTTAATGTTACAACAATATGTTTACTTGTACCATAGACAGTTGTAACCTTTGCTGCAGTCAGAACAGCAGTAACTGCAGAAACTGTAAATTTAACGGTTTTTGAAACAGGATTAAAAACATCATTACCTTTATACTTAACAACAACATTGTATTGACCAGGATCAACATCTTTAAGGATTGCAACACCGTTGCTGATATCTGATAAATATTCATCTACATTGTCTAAGATAAATTCAACAGAACCTGTAGCTGTTTTCGGTAAAACCACTTTTAACACATCAGCACCATTCTGCTTAACCTGTGATACATTCATAGTTGGAGTTGACCTTGTAATAGTCAATGTTGAATCCTTAGTTTCACCTGTGACCGGATTTGTAATAGTTACATCATAGTTTCCCTTATCCAAACTTGGCTCTAAAGTTGCAACACCTAAAACATCAGTTTTTTCCTTGAATACTGTGGAACCTATCTTAAATGTAGCTTCTGTATTCTTAATTAAGTTACCGTTTCCATCCCTGAATTCCACATTCAATGATGAAGATGAAAGAACACTGCCCACAACAGCTATTGTTGATTTTACTTCGATTTCGGAAAAGACAATTACATCTTCATCTTCCTCAGCATAACCTTGTATACGGTAAATTCCAGGATTTAACTTAACATCCAATGAAGCTACACCATTTGTGTTAGTTTTTAATTCATATAATTCATTAGTTAAATTAATGACAACCACTTCATTAGCTGCAGGTTTGTTGTAGTTAGTTAAAGTTACTGTGAACTTTTCAGAACCTGAGAAATATTTTGAAAGTTTTGGAGCAGATATTGAAAAACTGGTGTATCTATAATCAAATTTCATAGTGTTTGAAACGATGTTGTTGAAATTACTGTCCCCAATATAATTAGCATAAATCTCATGTGCACCCTCTTCAAGATTTCTCAGTGCAAGTATTGCCTCTCCGTCAACAACCTGAGAAGTGTATTTTTTTGATCCCATGGTAAATACAACATTACCGACAGCTGAAGTCTGTGTTAACTTAGCAGTGAATACTATAAGATTTCCATGTTTTGATTTTGTAAGTGAAATTGCAGGAGTGGTTTTATAAACGGTTACTTGAGATATTTTTTTCTCTCCGTTATCCAAATTAACTGTAGTGATTGTTTGAGTTCCAACCGGCAAATCAGCAATTGCACTTGCGTATCCGTTGCTGTCAGTAGTTGAGAGATATTCTTTTCCGTTAGCTATGAACTTAACTTGTTTATTAACAATATAGGTAATGTTAGAACTGTCAGGTTTACCTCCACTATGTGAATCAATGAAGTGTGCTCCTATTTTTGAATTTAAATATTCACTTCTTGAAGTAACATCATCAATTGTTGAATAAATAAATACCTGTTTTAAAAGTGATTGGCCTTTATATCTGAATAATACTGTATAATTTCCAGGATCCAAATTTAGTCTAAAAGTAGCAAGTCCATTTACATCAGTAGTAATTGTTTGAGTGTTATTTAATATGGTTGCAGATACTACTTCTCCTGAGACAGGATTTCCCGCATTATCAGTTACTTGAGCAATGGTTCCTGAACGACCATAATAACTCCAGTAGTTACCTGATCTTAAGGTATTAGGATTTTTAGTAACTGAAAAATCTCTACTTTCAGAAGAAACTCTAAAATTGTCATTACCTAAATAAATAGCATTTACATTATAATCTCCAGTAGCTAAATTATCAAGAACCAATTGGGCAAGCGCAATTGTTCCTGCATCCGGGTCGTTGACAAGCTGAACTTGTCTTTTATAGATGTTTCCTAAAACAATGAAATTAACATAACCTGTTGCATAAGGTGAATTTAAAGTTGCATCAATAATTACTTTAGTGCCGGATTGTGAAACTGTAAGTGAAGTTTTTGAATCGATTTGTGATACATCCAATGTGAATTCTTTTTTCTCTTTAGTAACTGGATTAACAACAGACACTGAATATTTATCAACATATAAGTTAATTTTAGCAGTGGCTACACCTAAACTATCTGTTGTAGCTTCAAAAGTTTTGGTTTCGGAATTAACTCCATAAATATCCACATTGAATGAAATTTTCTGATTTTTAAGCATTTCACCTTTAGTATCCACAAATGACGCAGAAATATATGTATCTGAAAAGTCCTGAACCGCATCATTGGCAATAATTGTTGATAAAACTATAAACTTGGATGTGACAACCTTATTACTATATGTCACCTTAACATCATAAACTCCAACTGGTAAATTCAAATCAAGAATAGCTTGTCCATTACTGTCAGTTTTAACTGTGTAATCTTTACCATTTACTGAAATTTTAACATTGACTCCGTTTAAAGCATTATTTCCATTGCGTAATGTTGCAACATACTTTTCAGAGCCGCCATAGAATTTGGACACATCATTGGCCTGAATGGTAATTGCTTGTGAAGCTTTAACTACATTAACTGTGAAGTCATTGAGATTAGCAACGACTCTACTTGACATAAACTGTGCTTTTACATTATAGCTTCCTGCGTCATCAAAAGTAAAGTTCAGGCAGGCTTTTCCGTTTTCAACTTTTGCAAAATAATTTTCGCCATTGATTGTGAATTTCACAATACCGTCCAATGAATACTCATCTCCACTCACAACATAATCTTTAGGAAGTGTCAACTGAATATTGATTAACTCACCCATATTAACATTACTGAGTGAACTGCTAGCAGTTTTATCAAGTTTAAAATCAGAAGAAATATCAGTTAAAGAATTTAAACGAGTGAATGCCTTTATACATGCAACACCAGATGAACCGTATAAATCAGTCCAAGTCTTACCATCTGCACTATAAAATGAAATGCCCTTATTATAATTCATCCTTTTAATGCTGTCACCATCACAAATAGGCATGTAGACTTTTGATTTGCCGTTGGAAAACTTGACTGCAATTTCAAAAGTATCTCCTTTTTTCAATGAAACCTCATTTGTTAATGGTATTGTATAGTATCCTTTTTCATGAACTCCACTTTGAGTTGAAACGACTTTACGATTCACGTATACTGAAACTGTGTAATTTGCAGGTTCATCGAAATATGTTGAAACCGCAGATAGAATCTCATTCCTTTTAGCTGTGAATTTATTTTTTACATGAACAGTGTTACCGTTTATAGTATGGTATCCGGTTTTACCTTCATAATCATACTGGTAAATGTCGCTGTATGGCCTGTCATCGTCAAAGACAAATGTATATCCGTAACTGATAGGCTGCATGTAAGACAGGTATCCAAAACCTTCAGAACCCCAATCTGAACCCCAACTGTTTTTAATAATCCATGCTCCAACTGCCTTATTTCCTAAAAAGTCGTTGCTGACAAACTCATCATCCCAACCGATAATGGTTACTGCGTGTCCCTGATTTTGTGATAAGTCAATACCGATTGAAACTGCACCGTATTGCAATACTGCCATTTTTATAGCATCATTATCATAGAAACTTTCCCTTTCAGGTAAAATATATACGTTTTGAACGTGGATTATGGAATTATATATTACTGATAATGCTGAATAGTCATCATAAACATCATTGATGTCATATGTTGGACCAAACCATCCTGCAAGATATGCTATAAACATGTATAAGTTTCCACCACTGTTTGCTCCAGCATCCAAATCAAACAGGGAATATTCGGACATCAGGTTTTTGACATTTTCTTCAGAAAAGTCATATTCAATTCCGGTTGCTTTTTTGAGGCATGCTTCCAATGTTGCAATGCCTGAGAATGCCCAACAGTTTCCTCCCTGAATTTGGTCTTTTGCAGGTGTAACATAACCGTACTGCCTTGAATCATATGAAGAAGGTATCAATTCAGGCAGTGCTGCAGTGAAGTTTATCAGTGGAACAGTTTCATCATGTTCAATATCATATATGTTTCCGTATTCTAAAATCTTAAGTGTTTTATCATAATTGTTATTGCTTTCAGTGACCTTGCTGTTTCCGTCAATGAATACAATGTTTCCGGCATTGTTGGCTTTTGAATCAGTGAAACGGTTATTTGTCAAACTGAATGAATTAGAATATCTGTTGAATATACTTCCGCCACTGCTTGCTTGAGTGTTTTTAAACTCATTTCCAGAAATAACTATGCTTCCGTACATATTATAAATTGAACCTCCATAATATGTTGCAGCAGTGTCAATAAAGTGAGAATTTTTAATTGTGGAATCACATTCCAAATCACAGATTGCTCCTCCAAAATCAGCTGATCCGTTTTCAAATGTGGAACCAGCAACATCCAATGTTCCACCAATCGCATAAATTGCACCACCAGCATCGTTTAAAGAAGCAAAATCTTTAAATATAACATTATTTACATCTAAATCACTTGAAAATGAAGCAATTACGCCACCAAAGCTGTAAGCCTGTGAAAGGGTAAACTGGGAATCTTTCATAGTGATGTCACTTGAATTTGCATATATTGCACCACCATAGTTTGCATAGTTAAGGTCAAATGAAGAATCCTTAATGTTAAAAGTGGATTTTATACTGTAGATTGCACCTCCAAAGCGGCTTGCAGATGAATTGTGGAAAACACAATTTTGAATGTTTGCAATTGTATTATAAGTTGCAATAACCCCACCTGATACAGCTGAATTGCTTTCAAAATTACAGTTTGTCAGATTTAAGGTAGTGCGCCTGTTTGAAGGAGTGTCACAGATTACAACTCCACCGTATGAGGAATCATAAATCTTGGAAATGTAAGAATAAGATAAACCAGGTCCATAATTTTGTTTGAATCCTACACTGTCTTTAAATTTGACATTATCAACTATCAAATTAGCCTGGTTTTTTATGTGAACACCTATAAGTGTCATTTTATTTAAAACAAGAGAAGAATCATCAGTAACTGTGAAATCAAACTTATTTGACAACTTAGAGATTAAAATAGTTTTATCAACACTTTGGCCAATGAATGTTGTCTTGTATGCTGAGGAGGAATAAATATTGCTTGAATCAGATATCTCATAAACCCCATCTGCAAAATAGGCAGTAGTACCATAATCAATTCTATCTGGTTTATAATACTTATAAGGACTTGATTTTGTACCAACACCATCGCTACTGGTAGAGGCATCAAAATAAACCACAGAAGTAGACAATGATGCGCCCAGCTGTGTATCATTAACATCATTGCTGTTTACTTGAAGTTCTTGGACTTCCATATCATTTACACTAACCGTTTCATTCGCTGCATCACTTGCAAACGCACAGGAAACCGTTAACAGTATACTTATGCATATGCAAATAAGCAGCATTATCTTTTTATATTTCATTAAAAACACCGAAATTTTATATAATATTATCTTTTTTGTCAATATTGTATAATAGTTTTGTAAATAATAATATATAAACTAATTTAAGCTATTAGATAAAAAGTAAGGAATAAATTGTGTAAAAACAACCGAAATTAATAAAAAAACCAATTAGGTTTAAAAAAAATAGTCCAAAAATAATAAGTAAAAAAAAGAGGAGTTTATGAAAAAACTCCTAAACGTGTTTAATTTTGTTTTCTTCTTCTGATGTTTATACCAAATAGTGCTAAAACCATAATCAATGCCAAAATAGGGTTACCAGTTTCGTATTTAGCTAAACCTGTTTTAGTTAAAGCCTTTTTAGCTACAGCTTTTGGTTTAACTGGAGATTTAACTGGAGGTTTACCTTCATCAATTGGATGAGTATGATTTCCAGGAACTGGCGGAATTGTAACGTTATCTACTGTTTCATTGGTATCCACAGGGACTGGGACTTCAAGAACAGTTATTGTTCCATTTCCTTCTGAAGGCAAGTATTTGCCGTTTCCACTGAATTTGACATTGTCAGGATAGTTTTCAGGAGCGTAATCACTTGGAACAAACCATGTTGTGCTACCTGTTCCATTAATTATTTCTACAGTTTTGACAGTGCCGTCAGGGAATGTTATTGTTACATTTCCATTGAATGGAATGCCGTCATCTGCAGTTACATTGATTGGAATTGTCACTTCCATACCTGGGAAAGTTGTTACGTTGCCTACAGTAATGTGAGTTGGAATCTTAACAACTTCAATAATACCAGTGCCGTTGGACGGTTCGTATACGTCATCGCCAGGGAATCTGATAACATCAGGATACCTGTTAGGATCATAGTCTTCAGGAATGTGCCATGTAATATTACCAGTGCCGTTGACCACTTTTACAATTTGTGTAGAATTGTCAGGCATTATGACAGATACATTACCGTTGAACGGTTTTTTATCAATTGTTGTTACATTGATTGGAATAGTGACATTTTCACCAGGATAACCTGTAATATTTCCAATGGTTACAGTAGTAGGGATTGGTAAAACTTCAATTGTGGACACATTGGTTGCAGGAATATGATTTTCATCTACAATTGTAGTCCAATTGACAGTGTAATTACCTACAGGCAATTGTTCTACAGGAATACTTCCATCAGGACCAACAGTGCCGTTTGCAACAACTTTACCATCTTTATCAATGATTTCGTAAGTGACATTTGTAGCATTTGTACTGGTATAGTCCACAACGATAGGATCGCCATAATATACAGTCAGGTTTACACCTTCAACAAGGGAAGGAGCAGGGTTGACAGTCACGTTTTCACAAGGGTACTTATTGTTAGAATTGTTATTATCATCTTCGCTTGAGTTTACGCTAACGATATTTTGAACAATACCAACAGCTAAAGTTTTAACGGTTAATGTTAATTTAGCTATAGCACCATTGCTTAAAGCACCAATATACCAAATGCCATCTTTATATTCACCAACTTCAGCGTCAACATCAGTAATTTCAACATTACCAATCATGTTTTCTGTAACATTGACATTTGTAGCATTTGAAGGACCTAAATTGATAACTGTTATTGTGTAGATAACTTCATCTCCAACTGTAACATTGTTTTTATCCACTGTTTTGTTGATTTTTAAATCAACTACAGGTAATGAGGTAACATTGGTTTTGTTGGAAACATCAGTTTTGTTTTCTTCACAGTTTACAGCAACAACATTAAGGAATGTGCCTTCTTTTATTACTTTTACAATAACGCTTACGGCTGCTGAATCTCCGGCAGCTAATGATGGAATATTCCAAACAATCTTTTGAGCATCACTGTATTTTAAATAAGTTTCGTTTCCAATTGATTGAAGCTCAAATGCACTGTCCAATATGTCAGTGACATTGACATTGGTTGCATCAACTAAACCTTCATTTGTAATGGTCATTGTGAATTCGACTAAACCTCCAAGAGAAACGTTTGTTACATTTGCTGTTTTAACAACGGTTAAAACGACAGGAACAACCTCAACAGTTTCATTATCTTTAACTGGAGTATCATTCTCATTGCTGGTTACAGTAACGTTATTGGTCAAATTACCAACCAAAGCAGTTCTGACAGTAACATAAAACTCTACAGAATCAGTCAATTCATCAACGATCCAAGTCAAAGTCTTATTGTCATCACTGATACTGAAATCAACACCA
>JAFUIW010000058.1 GCA_017473945.1 Methanobrevibacter sp.
GAAAAATTCTCACTTTCTTTAGGAACACCAAGCTCAACATCCTGAAATTCAATATATATTGAATCCTGAGCCATTTCTATTGAAGTCCATTTACCGGAGTTGACAATTACATCACGAATTAATTTTAGTGACCGAATATTCATTTTAACACCCTTTATTTACAAAAACATCATATGCTCCTTCAATTTCATATTCCTTTTCACCATCAAATGATTTATCCCATTCAAACGGATTTATTTCAATTTGATTGTTAATTGTACCATCCCATACAAGAGAAAATCCTGCAGATTTTAAAGCATTTGCAACAGTTTCACCAATCTGTAATGCATTATCCTCATCATTTTCAAAGTCACCGAAAGTAATCTTTAATTTTTCCTCTTCAATGGCTTCTTCAATATCCTCAAAGGAATAAAAACAAAATCCTTTTGGATGGAATTTGTTGTTTATAAGATGGACATTGAGTTCAAAAGCATCAGCAACTCCCTCTTCCATATCATAACCGCAATTATGGATTGCCACAATATCCTCAAGAGCCAATGCATTAAATGCTTCTTCAAGTTTATTGAAATTAATGTTTGTGAAATTGTTTAAAGAAATTTTAAACTCAGAAAAATCAATATCATCTTCAATGAATTGGTCTTCTAAGATTTCTTCAATTTCATCAACATCAAAAAATCCAGATTTAGTAAGTAATTCAATTAAATATTCAATTTCATCGACTAAATCCTGATTCATAATATCACTAGTCTTCTTCTAAAAGCATTTGGATATGAGTAACGTTTCCTCTTTCAGTGAATCCAACAATAATTCTGCTTTCACCAATCTTTGCAACTGAAAAGTCATCATGCCCCTTAAAACCATAACCTTTAAGTTTAGTGTATCCTTCAAATGCTATTTTAGGATATACTTTGAAATTCTTTTGGAAAGTTGCAAAGGTATCTCTAAATTTTTGAACAGAGTTGTTTTCTTTTACTAAATCAGATTCAATAGCTACAAAAATATCCAAACCTTCTTCAGATACTGCATAATAACCATCTAAATTTAAAACAGCAATGGTAGCCATTGCCAAAGTGTGACATGCATTGAAATCTGCACTGATTACAGCAGAGTTAAATTCAGGAATGTCAAATTCATCACCAATGGATTTCATTTTGCATGCTGACTGAATCAATGAATCATCAAAGCCTACAGATTCATTATCCCAAGCCCATGACCATTGATTTAACTCTTGGGAAAAGAAACCTAAAATTTGAACAGGCAATTCCATATCATCAAATGAAATTACTCCTTTTTCAATATCCAAATCACCAATTTTTTCACCGATTAATTCAGATAAATTTTCTTGCTTGTCCAATGCTAAAGCACCATATTTTGATAAAACGACTTTAAAAGAATCACCGTCTTCAATTTGTATTGGCTTTTCGAATTTTGCTTTCAAATTAAACACCTAAAATTCTAATTTGGAAATCCTGTCCATCGCTTCTTTTGTATTTTCTAAAGTATTGAAAGCTGTAAGTCTTAAATAACCTTCACCACTTGGACCGAAACCAGAACCCGGAGTTCCAATAACATTAGCTTCATTTAATAATAAATCAAAGAATGCCCAGGAATCCATGTCATTAGGAGTTTTTACCCATATATAAGGTGAGCTTATTCCACCATAAACTTCAAGACCTATGTCAGATAAACTTTCCCTAATGATTTTTGCATTTGCCATATAATAATCAACAACTTCATCTATTTGCTTTTTACCTTCAGGAGAATAAGTTGCTTCAGCAGCTCTTTGAACAGGATATGATGCTCCATTGAATTTAGTGGTTTGCCTTCTGTTCCATAACGGATTGATTTCAACTTCGTTTCCTTCACTGTCATAACCTTTCAATTCTTTAGGCACAATGGTGTATGCACAACGGGTTCCTGTGAAACCTGCGGTTTTTGAGAAACTCTTGAATTCAATTGCAACATCTTTTGCACCTTCAATTTCATAAATAGTGTGAGGAACATTATCTTCATTTATAAATACTTCATAAGCGGCATCAAATAAAATAAGTGCCTTGTTTTCTTTTGCCCAATCAACAAATACTTTTAATTGATCTTTTGTTAATGTTGTACCTGTCGGATTGTTAGGATAACACAAGTAGATTATATCCACAGGTTCAGATGGGAGTTCTGGAACAAATCCGTTTTCGGCATTGCACTTAAGGTAGGTTAAACCTTCATACATACCGTCATCACCCATTTCTCCGGTTCTTCCTGCCATAACATTGGTGTCCACATATACAGTGTAAACTGGGTCGGTGACTGCAATTTTATTGTCAATGCCGAAAATTTCCTGAATATTTCCGGTATCACACTTTGCTCCGTCACTTATGAAAACTTCTGAAGTGTCAAGATCAATTCCGTATTTTTTGTAGTCATTTTCAATAATAGCTTCAGCTAAAAAACCATAACCTTGTTCGGGACCGTAACCCATGAATGTATCTGCATTTCCCATTTCATCAACAGCATTTTTAAATGCTTTAACAACAGCAGGCACTAATGGTTTGGTTACATCCCCAATACCCATCTTAATGATATCTGCATCAGGGTTTGCTTTTGTAAATTCTGCTTCTCTTCTTGCAACTTCAACAAAAAGGTAGCTGCTTTTCAATTTAAGATAGTTTTCATTAATTTTAACAACCATAATTATTCCTCAAAAATAATAATTTAATTTATATTTTATTTTCTGAATATATAAATATGAATGTATGTAAAAAAATGATAGTTTTTTATCAAATATTTAAAAATATTAATATTAAAAATAATCCCAAAAAAATAATGTTTAAAATTCGTATTTCATAAAATAAACCTTTTTTGACCACAATAAACAATATTTAACAATTAAAATTATTTTAATTTGAAAATAAACAAATATTAAAAATATTTCAAATTTCCATGAAAATATTTAAATTAATGATTTTACAAAATATAATATTACTATAAACTAGGATAGGGATTGGGATAATATGAACGGACTAACTATTTTACTTTGGATAACAATTTTTATAATCGGAATAATTGCAGTAATTGCAGTTAAATTGCATTATAAAGGAGCAGAATTGGAAAAAGATGAAAATTCAATCTTACCTACCGATGCAATAGACGGATTGGTATCTCAAGGTCAAGGAAAATTCTCAAATATCAATAGCAATCCTCAAAGTTATTCTACCCCATCTTACAATACTTATGATTATCCAATTGAAGAAGTTGTTAAAGAGAACTATGACATATACGAAGCTCCTGAAGCTGAATATGACTCTTACGACAATATAGAATACGAATCTCAAAATCAAGTACTTATAAACTATAAAAATGAAGTTGAAAGATTCCAAGAACCAATGACTCAAAGCCAGGTTGAAATTATGACTCCAGATAATGAAAAACATGAATTAAAAGATTTATTCACTATTGATGAACTTATTAAAGAATCCAAAAGAAAGGATAGTGAAAGAGAAAAAGAAGCACAGCAAATTAATAAAGAAGACGAAGATTTAACTGAAATTAAAGAAAGCATCAGAAGAAGAAAAGAAAATGATGAAATTGAAGACAGTCTTATTGAAGAGATTCTAGCTGATGAAGAAATCGGAGAAATATTAAATCAACAAGAAGACACAACAGAAGAATTTGTTGAAGAAAAAGCAGAACCAACAATTCAAGACATCATTGATGAAAGTGAAGCGAAAGTCGCTGAAACTGTTGAAGAAACACCTAAAGAACCTACAATTCAAGACATCATTGATGAAAATCCTGTAGAAGAAACACCAGTTGAAACAATTGAAGAATCTGTTGATGAAATCCCGTCAAAGGAAACAATTGAAGAAGATATAACTGTTGAAGAACCTGCAGAAGAAATTGTTGAAGAAAAAATTACTGCTCCAAGTGAAATTGAAGCTCCTTCACAAAAAGATATTGCAGAAGCAATCGACAATGCAACCCAAGAAATTGAAGATAAAGAAATAGAAAGCATTTCTGAAAGTGACAACATTACCGATGTCTTGTTAAATTCCGAAAAAGAAGCTGAAGAAGAAATCATCAAAGAACCAGTTTTAAAATCCCCTACTAAAATCGATGAAACAAAAACTGAAGAGTTCACCTCACCAATTGACGACAGTAACCTAAGTGAACCTGAAGTAGATAATGACCTCGATTACAGGAAAGATTTGGCTAAAATCACCAACACCATCAAAGGTTCAAAGTTATTCCAGGATGTTAAAGACAGATTAAGGGGAGAACCTGAAGAGGAAATCGACCCTATCGAAGACCTGCAAGATGCTTACATAAGAAATGTTAATGAATATGAAGAAGAATATGATGAATATGCACCAATCATAAATGAAACACATGATGAGTTCGGTGAAGTCTACGAACCAGAACAAGATTATGATCAGGCCATAAGAGAAGAAAACACACGTAGATTAATGAATAATGACTTCATTGCTCCAGAACCGGAAATAGCTAAACCAAAAATTGAACCAATCAAATCCAAACCTGCCAGGGAAAACATTAAAATGCAAATAGGCAATGCGGATGCTGTACTTAAAAAAGGAGACGAAATCATTTTCAAACATGATGGAGAAACTTACTCAAGCCAGGTTTATGCTATTAATGGTGATGACATTTCCGTTAAATACAGGGGTAAAAAAATTACCATTAAACCGGATGACGTTAAAAAAATCTACTAGAGTTATTTTAATAACTCTTAACTTTCTTTTTTTATTAACTATTTTCAAAAACCCACTTATCTCATTTTCAAAATACTACCTATGACATAATAAGATTCGCAGGATTATTTTAAAAAAAAAGAGTTTAGAAGAATTAATTGGATTCTTCCTTGTTTAATTTATAACTTCCATTTTCAACAATATATTTTGGAACAATAATCTTGAGAGAACGAATAACATTCAAATAAAAGTCATCAAGTTCTCTATCAGCATAAGGATATGTGTATTCAAAAATATACAAATTATTGTCTTCCACATATAAGAATTCGTTGCGGCGAATCTCATTATCCCCATCAGAAAATGAGGATATAATCATATAATAAATTTCATCATTGATTGCAAGGAAATCTGAAGTTATCAAATTAATTTTATCATTATTGTTTAAATTCTTTTCAATATCTTCACGAATTTCAGGAAGACCCACCAATGTAGGTGTTGTTGAAAATTTGATGGACATTGGTATTTTAGTATTTACCAAATACATGTCATTAAATTCATCTTTAGTAGCTATCGGTTCGAAATCTTTAGGCATTTCAAGTGTTACAAAGCCGTTTGAAAACAATGTCACTGAAATCACCTATTTATGTGCATAGTAGAATATTAACTCATCATCTTTGATTTCATCCAAACGAGCAAATCCTACCCTTTCAAATTGTACTACATCCCCGACAGATAAATCATTGAGTGCACTCTCACCCAAACCTGATTTGACAGATGCATCATCCATTACTATTTTAACATTGACGTTTTCATCCACAGGCACCCATTGGATGATTCTGGCTTTTGCCTCTCTTGCATCTTCAAAAGAAGTGGAATGATAATTTACTTCATCACCGTTAATGTCAACGTTAACAGCATCCATCAATCTGAACAAGCCATCTTTAATATCTGAAGCGGCCAAATATGCGCTTCCATCAAATGGCAAGTGTCTGTTTCCCCTGTCCAAATGGTCAGCATGAAGCGGTCTTTCAATATCAACTTTACCATCTTCATAACCATCAACAGTGACTTTAACAGGATCTTCACAGAAGAAGTATCTGTTTGCAACAGGCTCCATGAAGTTACGGTTTAAACCATAAATCTTCTTCCAGCTGATAGCTGAATCCGCCATTTTAACACCCATTTCAGTTATTAACTCATAAATGGTTCTTGGATCGATTCCACGTCTTGCAATAGCTCTGAGAGTTCCAAGTCTAGGGTCATCCCATCCAGAATAAGTACCGTCTTCAATACCTTCTTTAGCTTTTGAGGTACTTAGAGCGATATCTTCCATTTTTAATCTTCCATAGTGAATATATTCAGGCACATCCCATCCCATATGGTCGTATAGGTATTTCTGTTTTTCAGTGTTTGCAAGATGGTCTTTCCCTCTCAATACATGAGTCAAACCCATAAGATGGTCGTCAACTGCAACAGAGAAGTTCATCATAGGATATATTCTGTATTTTGTTCCTAAACGAGGATGTTCCTCATCGACCAGCCTCATTGCAACCCAGTCACGAATTGCAGGATTTTTATGAGCTATGTCAGTTTTGACTCTCAATACTGCTTCACCAGCTTCCATTGTGTCGAATTTTTCCCACAAATCAAGGTTTTCTTCAACAGAGTTGTCCCTGCATGGACATGCCTTGCAGTTGTCTTTTAACTCTTTGAATGTTGCACCATCACAGGTACACATGTATGCAGCGCCGTTTTCTATCAATTGACGGGCATAATCATAATATATCTCAAATCTGTCTGACTGATAAATAATTTCATCAGGATTGATTCCCAGCCATTCAAGATCTTCGGGAATCATTTCATAAGCAGGTTCAAATACTCTTTTCGGATCAGTATCTTCTATTCTTAAAATCAGTTTGCCGTTATGTCTTTTTACATATTCCGCATTTGGAACAGCCGCTCTTGAATGTCCGATATGAAGAGGTCCACTTGGGTTTGGAGCAAATCTCAAAACAATATTTTCATGAGTTCCAGGAAGCTCCTGAAGACCTACCTCTTTTGCTTTAGGTTTTTTCTCTTCAACAGCAACACCATATTTTTCCATTTCTGCCGCTTGCTCTTCTGGAGTTAAAGCGTTGACTTTTGCTACAATTTTACCTGACATCGGACCAATTTCTTTTGCTTTGCTTCTGAGTTCAGGTTCATTTGCCATGATTGAACCCATTACAGCACCAGGATTTGCACTTCCCTTATGCTTTGCTGCATTAAGTAAAGCGTGTTTATAAATAATTTCTTCTAAATCATTCATTTAATCATCACAATCTAATTAATTTTATAAAAATAAACAATATTATTTATCTATCTAAAAATATATAAATATAGTGAGAGTAGTTATAAAAAAAATTGGAGCTTGAAAAAAATTAGGTTGATATAATGAGTGAGCATATCTCAAAAGCAAAACAATATATTGAAGAAGGTAATTTTAAAGAAGCTCTTAAATTAGCAAGAAAAAGACACGGAAAGGACGATGTTGAATCTTATTTATCAATTTTAGACTTACTTGTTGAAGCTGGTCACTTGCCTGCTTTGGAAGAAAAGGGAATGTATTATCAATACTATGACCCCACCCATGACAACGGAGATTATGGTGAGAAATATTTCGATGAATACTTATCAATTCAGCCAAAATCAATCAATGCATTGTGCGATAAGGCAATGTCAAGATTCAATAAAGGAAAAATTGATGAGTCATTGGAATATATGGACAAGGCCCTTGACAAATACAAACCTTTTTCCAAAATCGAAGAACCTCGCTTATCCAAAAAGGAAATTATAATGGCAAGAATTGAACTACTTGTTCAGGCAAAGCGATATGATGATGCGCTAAGAAGCCTTAAGAATTATGAAAATCAATTCGGTTCAGACCAGAAATCAGATTTATACAAAGGCCAGATGCTTCAAAAGACTGGCAAAAACGAGGAAGCCCTGGAATATCTGGAAAAGTCACTTCAGGAAGAAGACACAATAATAGCTTTAAATGCCAAAGGAGATGCATTGTACGAACTTAAACGATATGACGAAGCGCTTAAAGCATACAACGAATGCATCACTTATGAAAGCAAGATTGATGATGATTTGGAACTCATCACCAATTTCAATTATAAAGCTGCATTATGTTGCGTTAACCTTGGAAACAACCAAAAGGCAGTGCAGTATTTAAACAAAACAATCAGCATGTTGAATGAACATGGAAGACTTCCAAAAGACATTGAAGCCATTTATCAGAAATGTTCTTTTAAAAAAGATGATCTCATGAGACAGGGCGATGTAGAAGATAAGGAATTCAAGAAAACTAAATTCTTATCTACCAAATATTCACTTATTGCATTGGCAGTCATTTTAATTTTATATGTTATACTAAAATTGAATGGGTATTAAGATGAGACTTGGAAAAACTGATTTAGAAGTAAACAAAAATGGATTTGGAGCACTTCCAATCCAAAGATGCACAATGGATGAGGCAGTTGAAATACTTAGAAAAGCATATGACAACGGAATAAACTTTTATGACACCGCCCATTTTTATACTGACAGTGAAGAGAAAATGGGAAAAGCTTTTGAAGATATTCCCCGTGAAAGCATTTACATTGCAAGCAAGACTGCTGCAGAAACACCAGAAGTATTTTGGAGTGATTTGGAAACTTCACTCAAAAGCTTGAAAACAGATTATCTGGACTTATACCAATTCCACAACATTTCATTTACTCCTAAAGAGGATGATGAATTATACCAAGCGATGCTGGAGGCAAAAGAGAAAGGCTTAATCAGACATATCGGAATTACCACCCATAAAATCACATTTGCTCATGAGGCTGTTGAAAGCGGACTTTATGAAACCTTGCAGTATCCTTTTTCATACCTGAGCGGAGATGAGGAACTGGAGCTCGTTGAAAAATGTAGGGATTTTGATGTCGGTTTCATTGCAATGAAGGCAATGGGTGGAGGATTAATCAGCAATTCCAAAGCAAGTTACGCTTATATAAATCAGTTTGACAATGTATTGCCAATCTGGGGAATTCAAAAGATGGAAGAACTTGATGAATTCCTGTCTTATGATGAAAACACTATTTTAGATGATGATTTAAAAGCAGATATAAAAAAAGACAAAACTGAACTTGGAGAAAACTTCTGCAGAGGCTGTGCATACTGCATGCCATGCCCTGAGGAAATTAACATCAGCCTATGTGCCAGAATGTCTCTTTGGATCAGGCGTTTTCCATCAGAGCCATACCTGACAGAAGAATATCAGGAAATGATGAACGACACCCTGAACTGTCTGGAATGCTATGCATGTGTTGACAACTGCCCATATGAACTTGACATTCCGCAACTTCTAAAAGAAAACTATGAAGATTACCAAAATGTATTGAGCGGTAAAACAAAAATATAGATAAAATGAAAACCTTTTTAACTAATCAGGACGATGAAAGATTTCTAAAACTTGTAGAGGAATTAGACCAAGGATATTATGAACTGATTGGTGATGAACTGTCCAAATATGAAAAATACAATGAGTTTAAACAACCCCATACAGTAATCCTTGCTCTGGATTTGGACAAAGCGATTGCGTGTGCCAGCTATAGAGTTTGCAGTGAAAACAGCATTGAATTTAAAAGAGTTTACGTTAAAAAGGAATATCGCAAAAAAGGAATTGCATATTGCCTGATTAAAGAATTGGAAAAACATCTTGATGAGAATTACAGATATTCATACATCGTTACCGGAAAACATAATCATGCTGCAATAAGATTATATGAAAAATTAAATTATACAAAAATTCCAAAATTCGGGCAATTTAAAGATGATGAAAGCGTTATCTGTATGAAAAAAGAATTTTAAGGGATATTATGAAACAATGTATAGAAAATCCAAATGAAGTTAAGTGGGTAGATTTTTGGGCTGAAAAACTTGCCAATAAAAATGACAAGGACTGGGACAAGGCAGCTCCAGGATTTTACAGACGAACCAGAAAGGAAGACTACAACGATGCCCTTTTCTCAAAACTAATTCTGGATGAAAATGATACTGTCCTCGACGTAGGATGCGGAGAAGGTTCCATTACTGTTCCGCTTTCAAAAAAGGTTAAGAAAGTTACAGGACTTGACTCATCACCAAAAATGTTGGAATATCTCGAAAAAAGAGCTTCTGACAATAATGTTACCAACATTGAAACCATTCTAAAACCGATTGAAGAGATAAAATATGATGAAATCGGAGATGTAGATGTTGTTGTATGCTCAAGATCACTTAACGGAATAATCCCAATCGATGAAGTGCTACTAGAGCTAGATAAAATAGCCAACAAATATGTTTTCATAACCATTTTCGGACCTGAAAACAAAAAAATAGAAAAAGACTTTGAAAAAGAACTTGGAATTAAGACAGAAGACTTCCCTGACTACAACTACTTTTTTAATATACTCTTTAACTTGGGAATCTATGCCAATGTCGAGCGCTTTGACTTAAACAATTATCGTGAATACGACAGCATTGATGAGGCAATGGACAACGGCAAGTTCAGGCTTGATTTATATTCCGATGAACAAAAAGAACAGCTGAAAAATTATCTTGAAAGAATACTCGCATATAATCCAGAAACCAGAAAATATTATAATGTTAAGGATAAGGCTGATTGGATTATGATTTGGTGGAAAAAAGAAGAAAAATAGAGATGATTACTGGGTGAAAAACACCCAATAACTATTATGATTGAAATAAGTTTCTAATTAACTAAAAAATGAAAGAAAATGAAATTAATCACTTTTAATCATGGTTAAAATCATTTTATATGGACAATTTTCAGCCTGAAGCGCATGAGGTTCATTTGCAGGCATGATAATCATTTCACCTTTTTTGACAGTGTGTTTCACTCCAGAAATTGTTATTTCTGCTTCACCATCAATAATTTGAACCATCGCATCAAATGGAGCGGAATGTTCAGATAAACCTTGTCCTTGATCGAATGCGAAGACAGTTACTGTACCTAACTCTTTTTTGATAATTTCACGGCTCACTACACTATCTTTTTGATAGTCCAATAAAAACTGTACATCCAATGCTTTTGCTTTAATGTCTTCATTCATAATCTATTCACCCATAATGGTTTTAATGTCAGCTATTGCGTCACCGGAAGTAGGAGTTAAATTGTAGTTTTCTACTAAAACATTTAGGATATCTTCATTACACCATGCAGGAAGCACAGGTCCGAGCCACATGTCGGTTTTACCAAGGTAGAGTAAAGCCCAAAGTACTGCAGCTGCTTTTTGTTCCATCCATGAGAGAACGATTGTTAATGGCAATTCATTCAATTCCATGTCAAATAATTCGCATAATGCTACTGCAACGTCCACAGCGACAATTGTATCGTTACATTGACCTACATCCAATAATCTTGGAATGCCTTCAATGTCACCTAAGTCTAAGTCATTGAATTTGTATTTACCGCATGCTAATGTTAAGATTACTGTGTCTTGAGGTAAGTTTTGTACGAATTCTCTGTAGTAGTCATTGTGTTTTGCTGCTTTGTCACATCCACCTACTACGAAGAATCTTCTGATTTTACCGTCTAAAACTAATTCCTTGATTTTATCAGCATGTTCCACAATAGCTCCTGCACTCCAACCGGTAGTGATTGTGGTTAATTCTTCTGCTTCTAATCCTCCTAATGATTTTGCACATTCAATTACTTCTGAGAAATCATAATCTTCAATGGTTTTTACGCCTTCAAGTTTAGCTACATCCATTGTGAACATTCTTTCTTTGTATGAATCCATTGCAGGCAATACACAATTACTTGTTGCAACAATAGCTGCATTGTAGTTTTTGAAGGTGAATCTTTGATCATGCCATGCTCCACCTAATTGACCTGCCAAGTTTTCATATTTGTTTAATCCAGGATATCCGTGAGCAGGTAACATTTCTGAGTGAGTGTAAACCTTAATGTCAGTTCCTTCTACTTGTTTCAACAATTCTTCTAATGCTTTTAAGTCGTGACCGGTGACGATAATAGCTGGTCCTTCTTGTGCTCCAACTTTTACTTCAACAGGTTGTGGTTCACCGTATGCTTCGATGTGTGCATCTTTGAGTAATCTCATTACATCCACACTGACTTTACCCGCTTCAAGTGCCAAAGCAACTAAATCATTAACATCGAAGTTAACATTAGTTAAAGTAGTGTATAAACCTTTAGTTAAGAATGCATCGATTTCAGGGTTGTTTTTTCCTAAAACATTTGCATTGTAGTTGTATGCACTGATACCTTTCATAGTAAAGATCAAATTATCTTGTAATCTTGCTACAGTTGGTTTTTTACCGCAAACTCCACTTACAGTACATCCAGTACCATGAGCAGTTTGGGAACATTGATAACAAAACATATCTAAGCCTTCATTTGCCATAATAATAACCTCATTTAAGTCGTTAATAATAATTAACAAAAAATTCTTATATAAAGATTTTGTCACTAATTGAGGGTTAAAAGTAACATTTATATATTGAAAAAAATTAAAGTTAAAAATATGGATGAAAATATATCAGTACTCAAAGGAATAGGGCTAACAATGTATGAAGCTGAAGCATATGTGACACTCACTTCATTAATTTCATCAAATGCAACTGAAATAGCAGAAAAATCAGGCATCCCTCGAAGCAAAATATATGATGTTTTGAAGAGTCTGGTTAAAAAGAATTTTATTGATGTTGAATATGGTAGGCCACTAACATACAATGTCAAATCACCTGTTGAGGTTTTGGGCAGAGAAAAGGAAAGACTAGACAATGAAATCGATGATACCATAACAAGATTGACTTACATTTATGAAAACGGTATGAGCCAAGTTCAAGCCCCAATCTGGAGAATATACGGTGTTGACAAAATCATTTCACAGGAACTTGAAATCATAAAAAGAGCAAAAAACACCATCAACATGAGAATAGGATTTTTATTTGAAGGCGAAGGGGAACAGCTGATAAAAGCATTCAGAGAACGGCCAACATTAACCATAAATATTCTGGCTTCACCAACATGTTATGTTAACCATAAAGAAGTAAACATCATTAAAATGTTCAATGATGCAGACATCAACATCCAAAAGGCAGACATTCCATTTGTTAAAGTATTGATTTCCGATTCAAAGGAGATGATGCACACATATACTAAATTTAGTGAAGATAAACGCAATGTAATCCCTGAAACTGCAATCGGAATCTGGAACAAATACGAAGATATAGCTAGAAATTATGATGAAAGATTCCTAAATCAGCTTAAAAAAATGAAAAACAAGCAAAAGAAGAAAAAATCATAGGAATTTTTCTTCAAAATTTATATATACTCCCAATAAGAACTCATCCAATCTCAAAAGAGATTCACGTACAATTTCTTGTGGAACATCCCAATATGCACTTGCGATACTTCCAGCAATTGCCGCCTGAGTATCTGCATCACCACCTAAAGATACTGCATTTCTAATTGTATCCTCAAAATCATTGCCATCTAAAAAGCAGATTATCGATTCCGGAACACTTCCTGCACATGACACATCAAATGAGTAATTAGGCCTGATTTCATCAACAGTACGACTTAAATCATAACCATATCTGACTTCAACATGCTCTTTGATTTCATCCTTAGAAGCTCCAATATGAGCCAGATAAATAGCATCATTCGTAGCCAATGCACATTTAACACCCTCAGGATGATTATGAGTTACTATTGCAGACAGTTCAGCCAATTTTTGCGCATCTTCCAAAGATTCAGCCACCCATGCACATGGTGAAACTCTCATAGCCGATCCATTAGCCCAACTCCCATAAGCTTCAGGAGATTCTTGACCCAACCACTGATAGAAACTTCCACCATAACCAGCATTTATATACCGGTTTCCAAAATATTTCAAATTTTTAATCAAAACCTCTTTGGAGGTTCTGTCTTCACATAACCATTGAGCAATAGCCAATGTCATCACAGTATCATCGGTAAAAGTGGACCTTGAAGGAAATAATTCAAAATCTTTAGTCTTAATTGCATAATGTTCCCTTGTTGAACCTATAATGTCACCTGCAATTGCACCCACAATTCCTTTCATGGAAATATTTTTGTGTTTATATAGTTAATAACTTTATTGATTTAAACTTGAAAAATTGCTGTCACTTGGTAAAATTGCATTAATCCCATAAAAATGATTTTAAATCAAAGAAAAAAATTAAATAATATTTAAAATATAATAATAAACGATAATAGTTTCTATTATCATGAACATGGAAATTTCTATAGCATATTTCTCGAAAATTCGACAGAATCACTTCCTTGAATAAATTCATATACTATTGTTACTTAAAAAAATATAGAAATTTTCAATTCAAAACTAGCATAGAAAATATTGTTCAAAAAGAGATTCCAGATTTATCTGGAATCTTAAATAATTTTTCTAATTAAAACTGATGTATTGTTTGTTTTACCCGTTGGAAGGACCATAACCTCTTTGTGAAATCCACGAGTATCCTTTTCCAAAACTGGAGAATATAAAATTGCTCTCATTCCAGTATATGTCCTATAGATTACTGGAGTTTTTTCATCAACATACTCCCAGATATTTGAAAATACCCTTTCTTTTGGCTCTGCAAGTGCAGCAACCATCAAAATATCATAATTTAAAGATTGAATTGCAGTTTCATCACCAACAACAATTTCAATGTCCTCATCAAGATTTAATCTCTTTAAAACATTTCTTGAAAGTTCTGCAACATCATTTTGTTGTTCTATTCCAATGCATTTACAGCCAAACACTTTATTAAACATTATCAATGTCAATGGAAGAGGCCCAGAACCTAAAAATACAAAGGTCTTATTTTCATTAAATTTGGCCAATTGACTTTCATTATTAATCAAACCAATATATCTGTCATAGAAATGGAATGAATCCAGAGTTTCTGTAGGATTATCTGATTCCAAAATTTTCAATGCATTTTCTGTTTCGAGCCTTGCACCGATGTAGACATAAAATTTTCGAATTAACTTCAATGCATTGTTCATTTTCTCATCGTCAAGGATATGCTTAGCTGAATCAAAATCTATTGTTTTATCATGAGCAATGACTTCAACCTCATCCAAAATCTCAATAATTTCATCAATATTCACATCATCAAGAGCAGAATCCCCATATTTATCCAAATCACCATATGAAGACAATTTATTTGCGATTTCTTCTAAGTTTCCCCAGTATTTCCAGCAACTCATATTATCACCAAAAATTATAATTATGAGTTATTTTAGTATTTATCCTTATTAAACTTAACTAAATTTAAAATAAAGTAATAAAAATTAGTTAATGGTTATTAAAAGATTTATGAGTTAAAATAAATGTAATAAAAAGTCATAGAAAAGATATTATTTATTAAAAATTTATGAAAAAATATTAATAATCAATGGGGAAAAAATAAAAAAGAGATAAAAATTATCTTGTAGGGATAATTATATCTCTTTCACCAGAAGGCATGAATTCTCTTAAAGCTCCTTTAGCAATTTCCTTTCTAGGATGTCTGAAGTCAAAGGTATTATGACTGTCTGCAAATGCTATTTTTATTAATGGATTTGTACAGAATGCATCCCCTCTTGCTGCATGAGGTGCTTGAGCAATTCCTGCATATTCTGGTTGGTGACCTACATTCATTGCGTAGTTTGGATAGTTCGGTCCTCTTAATTCATGAATTAAACCTTCATCACTTCTAATAGATAAAGAGTTAGATGCACCTGCTTGATCTTGCAAGTCATAACCATAGAAACCAAGTCTTGAATGAGCTTCCTTATGTAAAATCATACTTAAATACCAACCATTCACACCTGCATTGGAGTTTCCAGTAGCAAATGCAGTTGAACAACCCGCAGCTGCAGAAACAACAGATGCCCTTTGAGAACCACCAAAGTGAGTTTCCAAAAGAGTAGGTATTTCATATTGTTCTAATCCATAAAGAGTGACTTCTGTTGCAATATCTCTAACAGTATCCATATCTAAGTCAGCATTGCATAAACCATATTTCTTTTCAACATAATCAAAACCATAGTATGCAAAATCATCCAAGATATCATCAGTATATGTTGCACTGGCGTATTGAGTAAATCCTACACCCCCAGACATGTAAGAACCTAACCATACTTGGTCATATAATACTGCAGCTGCAGCAATTACTTCTAAAGTTATTTCAACTGGGTCATCAGACACTCTGGAAGTTTGAACGATATCTGCTAATGTACCAAATGCTACACCACCAGGTTCATTTGGACCTCTTGCACGCCTAGCAGGTAAAAATGCCGCCATACCAATTACATCTGCATGCTTTGCTGCATAAGAGAAATCTGCAATAGCTGCTTCACCTGCACATAATTTATATGCATTAATAAAACTCATACCAATCTGCATAGCAGACCATCTAGAAACTGTACCACCATCACATGCCCTTACAACCAGTGTTGGCACTTTACTAACCTGATAAGTTTTATTTCCAACATAACTTTTAAGCATTTCTGCTTGTTCTTCAGGAAATTCTTTATTAATATCAATAAGTACTCTTTTATCAAGTTCATCAGCCAAATCATCATTTCCTGTGAAGATTTTTGCATAACAATCTTCAGCAAGACCCGGATGCACTTCAACCATATGTTCTTGAACTACAGCACCACCAGGAAGTGCGTGGTTAATGTTTTCCATATACTCATTAATTGTTTCAGGAGTAACTTCCACACCTAATCTTTCTTGCAATACAGAGTGAGCAGTATCCATACCTACAATAATATTCCTTTTAATATCATCGACTAATTGTTGAATAGCTGCATTATTACAAAAGTGCAAATCATCCCCTTCAACATAATCATCAGTACCAGAAATTTTATATGCCATTAATTGTCTTTGTCCTAAAGGCACACCAATATCAGGATTATAAAATGGCATGTTTCTTTCTTTAGCTAATTTTTCAGCAGCATCATTGAATTCTCTTTTTCTTGCAGATTGTTTCCAACCATCAAAGCAATAAAAACTGGTGTGGTCACTTTCCTGATCTTCACCTTTAAACTTTTGATTTAATGCGCTTAAAAATTTTTTATTCTCTAAACCCATTTTATTCACCTAATTTCTTTTTTAAGTCTTTAGAAAATACATTCATACCATATCCTCCTTCGGTACGTGCAGTATGAATATTTTCTACAACTTCAATTGCTTCTTTATCTTGTCTCATACCTACATTATCTTCACGATAGATTGTTGTAATCTCCTTAAGATATTCTTCATCCAATGGTACACCAACATCTATTGTTTCATCCAATGGACGTCCAACTTGATCTTTAACATAGTAAACATGCCCATCTTCTTCATTGAAAATATATCTTTGAAGACCGTCAAACATCAAACCATTTTCATCAAGCCTTAAAGAATGTCCATGTACTGTTGCACCTCTCATACCACATCTTGCAGGATCAAAAATATCGGTTTCTACAAGTTCTTTAGCAATTTTTTCTAAATCTTGTTCTCGGATTTCAATAACTTGTCTTCCAGATAAAGTTCCAGTATCTACACCACGATATCTCCACATATATGTTCTTGCACGATCATATGGTTGAGCTGGAGCATTATACATGGAATCTGCAAATTGAATATACCTAACACGGATTCCCTCTTTTGCACCAGGAGTAGGTTCTACAATATGTTTAATAATATCTCCATCATCTTCCATTTCTGCTAATGGAGGATGAACAGTTTTATAACTTTCACCAGGATTTCTGTGTCCTAAAATCTTTACTAAACCCTCATCAGAAACTTCTCTGATTTTTTTGAATTTATGCTCTGGATTCATATGTTTTCTTCTGTTTTCAGCAATAATTGTTTCACCAGGGCAATATTGTGCTTTATATTCCATAATTCACCAACATAATATTATTTTATAACTTTTACAGTTTCGGAAGTTTTTGCACGTGAATCAACTAAACCAATGTATCTGTCATCTAAGACTTCTTCAAAATTATTACCATATTTTAAATAATCTGAAATTGTTGATTTTGTTCTTGTGAAAATACCTATTAGCAAAGAATAATCACAAGGCATATTTTTTTCTAGAATATGTTCTAAACCATCCATAAATTCGTTGAATTTAGACATATTCACAGTAATGACAATTTCACCAACCATTACTCTTAATTCAACAGCATTACCCTTCACATTAATTTCTTTTCTATCCGTATGATTTACAACATGACCTTTACCCGGACCATAAAAAACTTTTAAAGGAATTGATGGACCATGGATTAAAACTCTTTGTTGTCCGTCTAACTCATATAATTCATTTAATATTTTTTCTGTTGTGTCTGGTTTTAAATATCTATTTGGAACAATTTTAACATCAATAACATTAATTTTTTCTGATTCAACCATAAAAACACCTTAAAGATTATCTTTAATTTCACCTGCAACCTTAGCTACATTTGGAATTGGATTTCTAAGATTTTCAATAGTCCCATATACTGTTCCAATTAATGCTGAAGTTCTTTTAACTGAAAACATCTGAGTACCTGCATCCAAACACATTGCTGCAGATGCACAAGGAATTGCTGTTCCTTTTGCATGTCTTGTAACTACATGGTTTCCGTGGAATGTTCCAGGACCTCCACCACCATAAATAGAATGTGAGAAGAAACTAAATCCTACACCAACACCTTCTGTTCTACCATAATCAACACCCGGAAGACCAGTTTCATATTCCAACATATCATTATAATATAATACAGTTGATGCTACTGCTTGAGCAGCTCTTGCTGCACCAACATTCACAATTACAGCAGCAAGCAAACCTGCAGCAGCATACGCATTCCATAAAGCCCAATCAACAGGTTCATACATATTATATCCAGAAGGCATATTCTTTGCAACACGAATAACATTATCTTCAATTGCTCTTCCAACCAATGATTGAATAACAGTTCCTACTGTCCCTTTACCATTTTCTTTAACAAGATCAAATACTAAATTATTAGCATTTAAACCTTGAAATGCTAATGTTAATAAATGCATTCTTTCAAATGCCCCAGTAGCATCACCAGTTTCAAACATTGCTGTTTGTTCCATAATAGAAGATAAAGCAGCTGCATTTAAGGTTTGTTTATTGGTAATTGCTACAACATGGTTAGCCATAACGTTCCTTAAACCATAACCTAAACCTTCCAATAGAACAGGAGGTCCTAAAAGAGCACTAATATTTGCACCAGAAAGGTCAACTGTTCTTGGATATGCACCCATTACCGCGGTTTTAATAGTAGATGCATCAAACATATTTATTTCAAAACTATCAATAATTGACTGAATAACTGCAGCACCAGTTTGCAATGTTGAAACACTGTAATCTGCTGCAACATTTAATCTTTCAAATGGAAGTTGAACTAATAACTGCTGACCGTCATTAATAAGATTAACAGTGGTGTCATCATCATCATTAACTCTTAATATCTTTTTAATTTTATCCGCAATTAATTCTGCATTTTCAACTATAGAAAGATCTAATTCACGACCAGGGATATAAGTTGATTTTCCACCCATAGCCGCTGTTTTTAAACCTTTTTCAATACCTGCGAGATTTACAGCAGTTGAACGTTTAATATCATAAATCATCTGTTGTATCGCAGAATTTTTTAACGGACTAATTGATTCTAATGGTACTGATTCTTCTATTATTTTTCCATCAGGACCATATAAATCAAGTACATCATCATATATTTTCATTATTTACCTCCTTTTTTAAAAAAAAAGAAAAAAATTATTTATTCTGGTTTAGAGATTAAATCAATTTTGCATCCTAAGTTTCCTTCTTTCATATGAGGAGTTCTTAAGACAGTATCATTGGATTTTTCGATTTCTCTTGCTTCTTGTGCTAATTTAGCAGCACATGCAGCCATTTCGTGTGCAGCAGCTACTAATGGGATGAAATTTTCGAATCCTTTGGTCATGAAACATCCTTTCATGTCTAAGTTTGCGACTGCTCCAGCCATTTCGTATGCAGCAATAGCTTTTGCTTTTGCGTATGGGTTTGCGAATTCTGCTGCTTCTACAGCTTTTTCAGCGGTGATTATGAGTTTAGGTAATTCAATTTCACCAGCTTCAGCTTGTTCAATAACACTGTCAATGGTTTTTTGTACTAATCTTAAAGCTCCGGTTTCTGCGAGTACTTTTAAGATGTCAGCGTTAAAGATAGCCATTTCAGTTGGGTCTAACCATTCTCTTTTAGCACCGATCATTGGGTCAGACATAACGATGATGTAACCTAAGCCTTGTTCATCCATTTCATCTTTTTTACCTTTACCAGGTGCGTCACCAACAATTATTGCAGGAATGTCACTTGCAGATAACATTTCCCTTGCTCTAGCTGGTCCAGGTGCTCCTGGGTTTGGGCTAATGAAGATTGCGAAGTCAGGTTCAAAA
>JAFUIW010000059.1 GCA_017473945.1 Methanobrevibacter sp.
ATGTATCCTTTCGATATTGTTTAAATTTTAATTATGATTGTTTGCAATATATTATTTAAGGTGATTTTTCTATGGATTTAGCAAGTCAGATATATGTTAGAAAATCTTGTCGTAATTATTTGGATGATGAAATTGACATGAGTGAAATACAGAAGTTCATTTCCAATGTAAATCCTTTGGATGAATCAATCAGATATCATTACAAGATTTTCAAAAAGGATGAAGTTAATATTAAAACCCGTTGGAGGGCTCCGTATTATTTGGCATTGTATTCTGAAAACAATGAAATGTCCGGTGTAAATATAGGTTTCGTATTTCAGCAGGTATCTCTTTACCTGCAGAGTATTGGAATAGGTAGCTGTTGGGTTGGAATGGGTTCTCTAAAGGAAAAGGATTCTGAATTTGTTATTTTGATAGCATTTGGAAAATCAGACAGGATGACAAGGGACAGGGCTGATTTTAAACGGAAATCTTTGTCTGACATCAGTGATTTTGAGGATGAAAAGTTGATTCCAGCACAGCTTGCCCCATCAGCAATCAATTCCCAGCCATGGTATTTTAAGCATACTGAAGATGGTTTTGATGTCTATCAGCAAAAGCAGAATATTCTAAAAAGACAAATTCTTAAGAAATGGAATCCAATTGATGTGGGCATAGCCTTGGCGCATTTATATGTTGAAAATATGGATATGTTTAGTTTTGAAGTTAAAAATAGTTATGATGAAATGAAAGGTTATACTTATATTGGAAGTATTAAAATTTAAAAAAAAGAAATTTTAGAGGATTTAAGCATCCTCTGAGATTAATCCTTTGTGCAATAAACCTGCAATGACTGCACCAACAATAGGAGCTAAAATAAATACCCAAACTTGTTGTAATGCTTGACCGCCAAGGAATAATGCAGGTGCTAAACTTCTAGCAGGGTTTACTGAAGTACCGGTTAATGGAATGCCCATGATGTGCACGAATGCAAGAGTTAAACCGATAACAATACCTGCAACAGCTCCGTTTTCTGCTTTTTTAGTAACTCCGAGAACTGTGAATACAAATACAAAGGTTAAAATAATTTCCACGATTATGGCTCCAACAACATCAAGGCCAACACTTGATGCGGAACCGAATCCGTTTGCACCTAATCCTGTTGTTGCGTATCCTCCGAGACTTGGAGCACAGTTAATAATAACTGCTAAGATTGCAATACCGATTATAGCTCCAATACATTGGAATACAATATACATTATTAGGTCTTTTACTTCCATTCTACCGTCAATCCACATACCTATGGATACTGCGGGGTTGATGTGACATCCGGAGATGTCTCCTATAACATATGCCATAGCTACAATGGATAAACCGAATGCCATTGCGATTCCAAGATTACCTAATACGGATCCAGCTACAGCTGCACTTCCGCACCCAAATAATACAAGAACCATTGTTCCAATTAATTCTGCAATATATCTTTTCATAAATTCGCCTCTATTAATTTTACATGTATATTTTATATTACCTATTATATTAATATTTCCTAAAACGTTTATATCCTAAATATGCAAGGAATAATACAAATAATATTAAAACGAATGGGAAAATGTGTAATAATATTGAATCATTGACTTTTTCAAACTCATACTCCTGATTGAAACCCATGTGTTGAGTATCAGTATGATTTTGAGTTATTTTCGCAAAGTTGTATAACAGGTCATAATAGCCGATATGTGCTCCTTCGTATTCTATTGAATCTGGAGCCCGTCCGTTTTCATCCATGTAGTTTCTGACGATTCCTGCCATCTTCATGTAGTCATAAATGGAATATTTGTCTTTTACTAAAAATGATATTCCCATAGGGTTTTCAGGACCTTCGAATGAATGTGGAATGTCCAATCCGTTTCCATTGAGGTATGAACTTGTCTGATAAAGCAATTGTGCAGCGGTATAATTTCCATAGGTTTCGTTCATTTCTGTATCATTGCCGTTTATCAGTTCTTTACTTGCGTTTGCCATTGCGGCAGGGGATATTTTATTGGTTACAAGCAAATTATCGCTCACTACCTTCGTATCATTTGCATGGCCGTTAACAATATCGACAATTTCCTGAGCTATTTTTTTGTTCATTTCTTCATCGTATCTGTCGATGTATCCGTTTTTTCCGTTGTCAGGGAATTCTTTGATTGGCTGGACATAGTAGATTCCGGCATTTTTCATAAATGTTCCAGGATCATGCATTCCCATAAAACTTTCATTGGAATAGTTATCGTCCCAGGCTCTTCTGAGATAGTTGCTGTGATTGTCTAAGTCATAGTCTCCGGTGTTTATCAGGATTATCTGTTTAGATGAGTTTGATGTGGATTGCACTAGCTGCAAATAGTTGCCGGCATCGCATGCGGCAAGACATATGCTTATATCACTGGTTACTTGTATTGCCCGGTACCCCTCACCTGGGGATGGGGCTTGGTTGTCCACAATTACTTGAAGTTCTCCTCCGCTTATTTCTTCTATGTAGCTCTTGATTGAGTTGAGCATTTTTATATCAGTGTCGTGGTCAATAATGTTGTCCGCAGTTATAAAAACGGTTTTTGATGCAGTCACGTCCTGAACTAGCGGGGCAACGATTAATATGGCCAAGAGCAGTATTGCAATTTGTTTTTTCATATCTCTTTTCCTTAACTTTGATTGATATATATTATAATTTTTATAACTAAAATATTTTATTAATTTTTCATTACAATAATTCTTTTTAAATATTATATTTTTTTATTTTAAAGATTTAAAATCAGTTTAAAGCATAAATTTAAATAGTATTGACTCCAATAACTTTTTTGAGGATTTAAAAAGATTATCTTTTATTTTAACTACAATTTAACAGAGTTTTGTAAAAATTTAATTCGGTGTAGTGAATTGGGATAATTGCATAATTTTTGTCAGAATATTTGTTCAAAATATTCTTGTGTTAGTTGGCTATTAAATGTTAATCTATTAAATTATCATTTATTGTTAAATTTATTATTGGGATTAGTATTTATCAAATCTGGGCTAAAATAAAAAGTTTAATTGCTGATTAATAGTTTTTACTAATTAATAGTTAATAATCGTCCTCAGTAGGTGATTAAATGTTTAAATATGGTAAAAAAATAAATATTGGCAAACACTTTTTAATTTCACTGCTATTTGTCATTCTAATTTTCACATCAGTGGGTGTGAGCTTGGATGATGTGTCTGCCTCTGATTTGAATCAGAGTGGGGTTGGAATTGAAAGTGAATTAAATATTGAAGATAAACTCGTAAATTCTCAAAATGAAATGTTGGAAAGTAATGTGAAAGATAGTAATTTGTTGGGTGTTGCCCAGAATAATGAAATTTTAGGAAAAAGTACAGTAGTGTCTGGAAATACATTTGAAGATATTCGCTCTGCGATTGATAATGCAAAATCTGGAGATACTTTGATATTGAGGGGCACATATAAGGCAGAAAAAAGGTATGATCGTATTGTTGTAGATAAAAAGATTATTTTCACTTCCGATACTGGTGCAACATTGGACGGTATGGAAATGTCCAAGATAATGCTTTTAAATACGTCTGCTGCAGGATCTGTAGTTAAGAATATTAAGTTTGTCAATGCATATTCCGATGGTATCAATGCGGCACTTAGGGTTGATACTAACAATATTGAGGTTACAAATTGTATTTTTGAAAATAACGTTGCTTCCCGTTTTGCAGCATTGGATACGAAAGGTAACAATTATACTCCTGCAAATCTGAAAGTGACAAACTGTCAATTTATAAATAATCATGCATCCATTTGCGGCGGAGCTATGAGTGCTCATGGGGATAACACAACAATAGACAACTGTATATTTGATTCAAACAGCGCTTATGGTCACGCAGAGTATGTGCCCTATGGTGGTGCAATTCAGGTGGGTATGGATGACGTCATTTCAAGAGTGGTCGTTTCTAACTGTAAGTTTATGAATAATCATGTTGATTCAAACAGTTCCTATGCTCATGGAGGTGCAGGATGTGTTCGTAAAGGTGTAAGCTATAAAAATTGTGTCTTTATCAATAATACTGCAACCCAAGGAGGGGCATTGACTTATCATGGGTCAGGATTAATTCAAAATTGCTCTTTCATTGATAATAATGCAAGATTATATGGTGGAGCGTTATCAACTGGATATCTATACGAAACAATGGATTTGGACATAGTTCAATGTAATTTTGAAGGAAATGTTGCTCCAATAGGAGGTGCAATTCAGCTGAACGGTATCAATATCAATGTCAATGACTGTGAATTTGATAATAACAATGCAGCTGATTATGGTGGAGCTATTTGCATCAATGCCAAAACAGTAAACATTGACAAATCCTCATTTAACAACAATATTGTAAACATTGACGGTGGAGCTATTTTTATCAATGGAACTAACGTCAATATTGGGGATTGTGAATTTATTTCAAATGATGCAATTCCTGATATTAATAAATTGAATGACGGTTTAGGCGGCGCAATGTATATAAACAGTACTCATGCGATAGTAAAAAACAATGAATTCTATTATAATACTGCTAGAAACGGCAGTGCAATCTATTACGATAAATCCGGAATAGATTTGAAATTAGTTAATAATACATTGTATAAAAACCAGGCATGGGTTTATGCATTGCCGATTTATGCAAAGGATATTTACTACGGTGAAACTGAAAAAATCGGTTCAATCATTCATGGAGGAAACAATATAGGAAAATATGGCAATTTGGCAGTATCCAATGCAATATACAATGCCGCAAAAAACAATTACATCAGCATAGATGGTGAAACTCCAATTTCAGGAGCCAGTGAAAACGGTCATTTATATCAGGATGACCGTGAATATAATATGGATATCCTATTGACCGTTAAATATGAGGATGGCAGTGTTGTTTACAATAAAACATTGAATTCCAATTGCTTTGGTGAAGTAAGCGACAATCTAAGGAATCTTAAAGTTGGAAAATATTATGTCACTGCAAAGCACTATGAGGATACCTACTATAAATCCATAACAAATACAACATCATTCACTGTCACAGCTCAGGTAGACGATAAAGTCAGAAAATCAGTTTCTCCTGAGGCAATAAACTATGATGATATTGTAATCTGGACATTAAACATTACAAATAACGGACCAAGCAATTCAACCAATGTTGTTGTAAAAGATATATTGCCTGAAGGATTGATTTGGTTAGGTGACAATACAAATGGAGATTACAATCCAAAAACAGGTACTTTGACAATTGACTTTTTGGAAGTTGGTGAAATTTATATCGTGACAATCAAAACCAAAATAAACAAAACAGGCGAAATTGTCAACGATGTCAATGTTAAATCTGATCAGTATGATTATAATTTAACAAATAACCACGACCAATCTAAAATAAATGTCCCGCCTTCCTGTGATTTGGCTGTTGTAAAATCAGTAAATTCATCTGTTGTAAATATGGGTGATTTCGTTAAATGGACAATTACTGTAACAAACAATGGTCCTAATAGTGCAACTGGTATTAAAGTTAATGATTTGCTTCCTAAATCATTGGTTTGGAGAAGTGATGATTCAAAAGGCAAATACAATCACAATACTGGGGTCTGGAACATTGGTAATTTAAATAAAGGTTCAAAAATCAGTTTAAATATAGTGTCTTTGGTTAATGCAACAGGAACTATAGAAAATGTGGCTACTGTATCAGGAGACCAATATGACTGGAATAAGTCCAATAATCGTGACAGCGATAAAATAAAGGTTAAACCTTCCTGTGATTTGGCTGTTGTTAAGGTTGTAAGTGAGAGTGTTGTGAATTATAATGATGTGGTTAAATGGACTATTACTGTGTCAAATAATGGTCCTGATAAGGCTACTGGGGTTAATATTTATGATGTGTTGCCTAAGGGTTTTGTTTACTTGAATTCAACAAGGCCATTTGTCAATG
>JAFUIW010000060.1 GCA_017473945.1 Methanobrevibacter sp.
AACAAAATAAATATTAAAAATTTAAAGTAAAATGAAAAAAAGAAAATTAAAAATTATTCTTCAACCCATGCCCTGACAGTATCTTTTGCATCATAGACATTTGCGCCTGGAATTGACAGACCCTGTTTTATTTCTCCGCCTTTGCAATATTTTTTCAAATCTTTTATTGCTGAGCCGAAACCAGACCCTTCATGAGTAACAAAAGGTTTTACTGCTTTTCCAGTAAAGTCCAATTGTTCAAGCTGGGTAAACATTGCCATCGGAAGTGTCCCCCACCAGTTTGGAAAACCAATGTAGATAGTCTCATACGCATCTATACTTTCGAGAGTCTCCTTGATTTTAGGTCTTGCTGCAACCTGCTGCTCTTTTTTGGCAACATCTATGCATTCCATGTAATCTTGCGGATAATCTATTACTGTTTCGACTTTAAACAGGTCTGCGCCTGTTAATTCCTGAATATATTCGGCAATGACTTCGGTGTTTCCTTTTTCTATGTTTTTAAGTTCGCCGCCGAAGTAGTTTTCACCGCTTCTTGAGAAATAAATAACTAAATCTGACATAATATAACCTCTTTAAATTAAAATATAAAAAACATATTATTTAAATGTTGCGACATACAACAATAATATTTAGGTTCACTTAAAAAAAAGCTCTTATAATCGATATTTTGGCAATCCTAAATAGTAAAAGCTTTAAATAATAGAAATAATTAATATTCTCATGTGGATTATTCAAAGAATTTTGTTCATTGGCGGATGACTCAGAATTCTCCACACATCTAAAAAAAAATCTATTTTTATAAAAAATTAAAAAATAGAAGACGCAATTATTTACGTCTTCTTAATGGTATGATTATTGAAGTTGCTAACACTAATAACAGCATCAAGATTGGATTACCGGTTTCATGTAAAACCGGAGTTTTAACCTCGTGTGCTTTAGCAACATGGGTTGTGTTTTTCTCCTTAACAGGCTCATCAGCAGGTTCAACATCATCAGTTACATTCACATCATCGGATGTGGCATTGTTATTGGTCATGTCAGTATCATTTTCATTGGATGATACCCCGGCAGAGTTTGGATATACACCTGCCTGTTCGATAATAACTGTAACTTTCAATGTTTTGGATGAACCGTTAGTTAAATTACCAACTTCCCAAACGCCTGTATCCGGGTCGTATGCATCAGAAGTGGAACTGACATGTTTGAATTTTGTCAATCCTTCATCTGTGACTTTTACGCCGGTTGCATCGTTAGGGCCATGATTTATAACAACAATTGTGTATGTTACCTTTTCACCTGATTTGATTTTGGTTTTATCAACAGATATCTTAACTTCAAGGTCAACTACCGGATTTACCTTAACTGATGCGGATGCATTGTTATTGGTATAATCGCTTTCGCTTTCAGCTGCACTTACAGTTGAGTTTACATCCCTGATACCTAGGTAATTTGCACGTAAAAGCAATGCCATGCTGGCGCTGCTGCCGTTTGCAAGATCACCCACATACCATGTAGCGGTAGATGCATCGAAACTTTGAGCTGAACCTGAAGCCATCAGTTTATCATTTTGATAGTTGCTATTACTTACATTATCAGAGACATAAACGAATCCTTGAGGTATTACGTTTTCAACATAAACCCCACTTGCATCGTTAGGACCGTTGTTGTGAACAGTAATGACAAATTCAACAGCATCACCGTAGTTTACTTCACTCCTGTCGAGGCTGATTGAAATTTCAACATCAACAATAGGCTGAGGTTTAACTTCATCTGATGTTGCGTTATTGTCTTCAAGCTGTTCATCACGTTCTTCAAAGTGAGAAATTTCAACATGATCATCAAATTCTTCCAAGGTTTTTACAGTACCTATGATTGTTAAGGTAGGATTTTCACCAACATTGACAGTACCTATATTCCAGTGCCCGGTAGTTTCATCAAAGCTGCCGTGGCTTACAACAACTGTAGCATTTTCCAAACCTTCAGGAATGGCATTTTCAACTGTAACATTAGTTGCATTTGAAGGACCGTCATTGGTAATTGAAATAACGAATTCTATGACATCACCATATATAGGTGTGGTGTCATTAACTGTTACGTTTGCAATAAGGTTTACAACCGGTCTTGCAGTAACATTGTCTGAAATGTAATTGTTATTTGTCTCATTGGCATCTTTCTCGTCAGCTTTTACAGTAACGTTGTTTTCAACGGTACCATCGCGTATAATTTTAACAGTCAATGTTAAAGTTGCAGTAGCACCATTTTCAAGAGTACCAACATTCCACAAGCCTGTTTTGCTGTCGTAATCTCCGTCAGCGGAAACAAACTCAACAAGTTCACTTAATTTTTCATCTACAGATACATTGGTTGCAGTGGACGGACCATTGTTTTTGACAACTATTGTATATTCAATAGATTGACCAATTTTAGCACTGGTTGTGTTAACAGTCTTTATAATGCTTAGGTCTGCATTTGGAATAGATGTGACATTGTCACTGGTTGCATTGTTGTTTGACATGTCAGAGTCATTTTCTTTTGATGTGACTGATACGCTGTTTTCGACAATGCCGTCTTTTATGAGTTTGACGGTTAATGTCAAGGTAGCGTTTTCGTCACTTTCAAGAGAATCTATACTCCAAACGTTGTTTTCAAATTTGCCTGCACTGGAAACTGCACTGACCAATTCAACGAGATCGGATAATTTTTCTGAAACCTTAATGTCTGTTGCCCTGCTTGGACCGTTGTTTTTAACAACAATGGTATATGCAATCTCATCACCCACTAAAGCGGATGTGACATTTACGGTTTTTGAAATTTCCAAATCAACAACAGGTTTTGCGTCAGTGTCGTTGGAACTTGCATTGTTATTGGTCATGTCAGTGTCGTTTTCTGTGGATTTGACACTTACACTGTTTTTGACGGTTCCGTTAGCAATAACTTCAACAGTCAAAGTGAAAGTAGCATTTTTACCGGAAGATATTGAATCAACAGACCATACATTTGTTTCGCTATCGTAATTGCCGCTTGCAGAAATTACCTTAACGAGGTCCAAATCAATATTTTCTGTGACTTTGACCCCGGTTGCATCGCTAGGGCCGTTGTTTTTAACAACAATAGTGTAGGTCAATGTATCACCGACATATGCTTCGGTTTTGTCAACCACTTTGGTGATTTCCAAATCGACAACAGGATGAGCAGTTACATTATCTGAAGTATCATTGTTATTGGATTTGTTAGTATCATCTTCATTAGCAGAAACATTTACAGTATTAGCAACAGTTCCGTTTGCAATGATTTTGACAACTAAAACTAACTCTTTAGTTTCGTTTACATCCAAATCGCCAACAGTCCAGACTTTACCATCATAACCGTCAACATCCTCAGTTAATTCTACAAGATTAGATAACTCTTCAGTTACTTTAACACCAGTAGCCTTAGAAGGACCATTATTCTTAACAGTTATAGTGTATGTGATTTCATCACTAACATTTGCGGTAGTCTTATCTGCTGATTTGGAGATTTCTAAATCAACTACAGGATGAGCAGTAATGTTGTCACTAGTAGCATTATTGTTAGACATATTTGTATCGTTTTCAGCAGATTTAACAAATACACTGTTTTCAACAGTACCATTAT
>JAFUIW010000061.1 GCA_017473945.1 Methanobrevibacter sp.
AATAATATTCAGAAATTTAGGCATTCCAAAATATTTATTAAATATAAAAATACAGATTTATTCAGGAGATGAAAAAATGAGAAAAAATTTTGAAGATGCAATGGTAACTCCGCTTCCAGTCCTCATGATTGGAACATATGATGAAGAAGGAAACGCTAACGTGATGAATATTGCTTGGGGAGGTCAATGTGGACCCAAACATATTGCAATCAACATCGGCCTTCCGGAAGTTGAAAAAAAGACCTTGAAAAACATCAAAACTAAAAAGGAATTTACTGTAAGCTATGCTACTAAAGACACCATGGACATATCCGACTACTTCGGACTATTTTCAGGAAATGTAGTGGACAAAATTGCTGAAGCAGAAGTAAACGTTGAAAAAGCGGAAAATGTGGATGCTCCAATAATTGCAGAATACCCATTAACCGCAGAGTGCAAATTGGTTGAAATGAATGAAAATAACTTAGGCGAAATGCACATCATTGGCGAAATTGTAAACATCTCTGCAGACGAATCAATCTTAGATGATGAAGGAAATGTTTCAGTTGACAAATTACAACCAATCATCTACGATTCAATTGGAAAAACCTACAGAGTTGTGGGCGAAGTTGTCGGAACTGCATTTGAAGATGGAATTAAAATTAAAAAATAATTTTAATCCTCTTTTTTTAAAAAACTTAACCACACCAAATAATATTTAATTTAATGCAAACTAAATATAATCAATATTGAATTAAATATGAGATTAAAATATGGATTTAGAAAGTCAAGACCTTATTAAAAAACACCTAAATGCTAAAGATTTTGCTAAATTTAAAAAATTAATAAGCAAAACCACACTTTATAATGTTCCAGAATCTTTAACCGGAGAGCTAAGGCCCTATCAAAAAATAGGTTATTCATGGCTGGTTCAAAACATCCGATACGGATTCGGAAGCATATTGGCCGATGACATGGGGCTTGGAAAGACAATACAAGTACTGTCCGCAATTCTTTATTATAAGGAAAAGAATCTACTTGAAGACCGCACTGTATTAATTATTGTCCCGCCAACATTAATATCAAACTGGGAAAACGAAATCAAAAAATTCACACCTGATTTGACTTATTTTATTTATCACGGATCAAACAGAAGCTATCCATTGGAGAACTACGACATCATTTTGACTTCCTACGGTGTTGTCAGACTTGACTTGGACATGTTTTTGGATGAGCGATGGTTTTTATGCGTCATTGATGAAGCACAAAACATCAAAAATCCGAATACTGAACAGACAAAAGCGATCAAAAGCGTTAATGCAAGGTCAAAGGTTGCCCTAACTGGTACTCCTATCGAAAACAAACTTATGGATTACTGGTCGATATTTGATTTTACAAACAAAGGATATCTATCAACAAAAGATGATTTTAAAAAGCAGTTTGTCATGCCAATCGAGAAACTGGAAGATGAAGAAACCCTTTATGAGCTAAAGACAATAGCTAAGCCGTTTGTAATGAGACGTTTAAAAACTGATGACGACATTAAAAATGAACTTCCCGAGAAATTCATCAACGACATTTACTGCACACTATCCAAAAAGCAAGTCAAACTCTACAATGCAATTCTGGAAGAGATTTTCTTTGATATTGAAAACTCTAAAGGAATTCAGAGAAAAGGAATAATTCTTAAAATATTGACAGCTTTAAAACAAACATGTAACCACCCTGCACAGTTTTTAGCAATCAAAAATCCTAAAATCAGCGAATCAGGAAAGATGGAGCTTTTGGCAAATGTTTTGGAAAACATTCTAGCTAATGATGAGAAAGTCATAATATTTACACAATACGTTGAAATGGGCAAATTGATTCAAGAGCTAATCTCCAAAAAGTTCAAAGAGGAAGTGCTCTTTTTACACGGTTCGCAGACACTCAAGGAAAAAACAAGAATTATTGACACATTTCAGGAAGATGAGAACTATAAAATTTTTGTTGCAACCCTTAAAACTGGCGGAACCGGTTTAAATTTAACTGCCGCTCAAAATGTTATCCATTATGACTTATGGTGGAATCCTGCAGTGGAAAATCAGGCCACAGACAGGGTTCACAGAATAGGACAGGACAAAGATGTGATGGTTTACAGATTCATTACAAAAGGAACACTGGAAGAGACTATTGACGCCATAAGCAAGCATAAAATTGATTTAGCTTCCAAATCAATAAGTAACGACGAAACATTTCTTACTGAAATGACTAACGAAGAGCTTAAAGAAGTATTGAAACTGAGATTATAATCAGAATTTCATGCTGAAGTTAAGGCTTCTTGATGAGTGTGTCAGAGCACCTATTGAAATGATATCCACGCCTAATTTTGCATAATCAACAATAGTATCATCAGTTATACCACCAGACACTTCAATCAATGAACGTTGACGAATGTTTAACTCGTTTAATTTGTCAATGACTTCCATTACTTCATCAGGAGACATGTTATCAAGCATTACAATATCTGCACCATTTTGAACACATTCAACAGCATCATCAAGTGTTTCCACTTCAATTTCTATTTTTTTAGAAAAACTGACATTTGCTTTTGCCTTTAACAATGCTTCAAGTGGAGTTCCGCATGCCACAATATGATTGTCCTTAATCAATACCATGTCATCCAAGCTGAAACGATGGGTATCCGCACCGCCAACGCCTAAAGCATATTTATCAAATTTGGCAATAGCCGGTGAAGTTTTTCGTGTCCCTGCAACCCTTACATCATAATCACTAACCAAATCAACATAATGAGTAGCAGCAGTTGCAACACCACTCATTCTCATAGACAAATTCAAAACTGTTCTCTCCAATAGTAGAATTGTCCTTGCATCCCCTGTAATTGACATTAACAAGTCGTTTTTGGATATTTTGGTTCCATCGGTTAACCAGAAGTTAACTCTAATTCCATACTCTTCAAACACTTCACGAATTACATCCATTCCAGCTAATATGCCTTCATCTTTAGAAACTATCCGAGCAGATATTTCCTTTCCCTTTTCAACAACCGCATTTGAAGTAACATCACCGAAACCTTCATCCTCTTCCAACATGTATTGAATAATCCTGTCCAAAAAATCACCTAAAATTTATAATTGATTAAAATATATATTTATTTCATAATATAAATTAGTGATTATATGGAAATAATATTTTTAGGAACTTCTTCAGCAGTTCATTCAAAGGAACGAAATCAGGTTTCAATTGCTTTAAAGGCTTTTGGATATGTTATGCTATTTGACTGCGGAGAAGGAACCCAAAAACAGATGCTCAGTACCAAAGTAAGTCCTATGAAAGTGTCAAAGATATTCATTTCACATTTTCATGGAGACCATATTTTAGGTCTTCCAGGGCTGTTGCAGTCATTAGGACTGCTTGGTCGAGAAGAAAAGCTAACAATATATGGTCCGAAGGGATTGCAACAACTTAAAAATGCAATCTTTAGCTTAGGATACTGTAAAATAGATTATCCTATTGATTTTATTGAAATAGAAACTGGAATCGTTGAGGAAACCGATGAATACATTATCAAATGCCAAGCGGTCAGACACAACGTCCCATGTCTTGCATATTCAATAGAGGAAAAGAAAAAACCAAGATTTTTACGTGAAAAAGCAATAGAACTGGGTGTTCCTGTTGGTCCAGCTTTTGGAAAGCTTCACAATGGGGAGGAAGTTGAAATTGAGGGTAGAATCATAAAGCCTGAACAAGTTCTTGGAGAACCAAGAAAAGGAATCAAAATAACCTACTCAGGAGACACAAGGCCTTGCGAAGAAATGATTGAATTTGCAAAGGACAGCACTTTACTTATCCATGAATCAACATTTACCTCCGAAGAAGCATCAAATGCTGAAGAGCATGCACATTCAACAGCGGCAGATGCCGCTTATGTTGCAAAAGAGTCCAACAGCCAAAAACTAATAATTACGCACATAAGCACACGATACGGAGAAAGTTACTCCAAAGTCCTGTTAAAAGAAGCTAAAGAAGTTTTTGAAAATACTCAGTTAGCACATGACTTTTTAGAAGTTGAAGTTAGATGATTACCATGAATATTCCAACAACATTCGATGATGCAACAATGACTTTAATCTACATTTTAATAGTCATCACAGTAACGCTAATAGTCACACTACTAATTGCATTTCTAATGAATAAGATGGACAGATTCAAAGATGATATGACTGTAACATACCTCATTAGAGACATAATAACCTATATAATTTATTTTGTTGCATTAATGATAATTCTACAATTCTTTGGAATCAATCTTGCAGGAACCCTATTGAGTTTAGGAATCATAGGTATTGCAGTGAGTTTCGCTGCAAAGGATATCATTTCCAATTTATTCTCAGGAATAATCCTAATTATTGGAAAAAGTGTGAAAGTCGGAGATACCATAGAAATCAACGCTCAAAAAGGATATGTTGAAAGGATTTCCCTCAGGTCAACAGTGATAGTAAATGATCTTGGAGTTAAAATCAACGTTCCAAATTCCACATTAACAAACAACACCTATCTCCAATATAAAAGACCTGAAAAATATAGAATTGATATCCACACAGGCTTGAAGCCAAATGTAGATATAGAAGATTTTACCAAATACATCCTTAAGAAAATAAACTCATATGACGGAGTAGCTGAAAATCCAAAACCAACAGTTTATGCAAAAGAAATAACTTTTGAAGAAAGCAAAGTTAAAGTATCATTTTGGATAAAAGAATATAATACAAAAGATGAATATAAATTAATAATTACTAATGAAATTAGAAAATATGTGGAAAAAGTAGGTGAGTAATGATGAGTAGTTCACTTCAAGAAGAAATTTTAAAAATTAAGGAAGAGAAAAATGCAATTATACTGGCGCATAATTACCAGCCAAAAGAAGTACAGGAAATAGCTGATTTTCTTGGAGATTCACTGGAATTATGTATAAAAGCA
>JAFUIW010000062.1 GCA_017473945.1 Methanobrevibacter sp.
AAAAAACCATCTAAGCATGTTTGTGCTGAATGTGGTGCAGTCTTACATGGAGTTCCTCGTGGACGTCCATATGAAATTGGAAAATTATCAAAAACAGCTAAAAGACCAAGTCGTCCATTCGGTGGATACTTATGTTCAAGCTGTGCTCGTAAACATTTCAAAAACGAGGCTAGAAAATAATGATAATTACTATCGGCGGATTAGCAGGAACTGGAACAACTACAACTGCTGAATTGCTATCAGAAAAGTTAGATATCCCTTATATCTCTGCAGGATTTGTTTTCAGAGAAATGGCTGCAGAAAGGGGTATGAGTGTTCTTGAGTTTAGTGAATTTGCTGAAGGTAATGATGATATTGATAAAGAAATTGATAAAAGGCAAGCTCAAAAAGCTAAAGAAGCAGAAAACTTAATTATTGAAGGCAGATTATCTGCATATTTTGTTGATAATGCTGATTTAAGACTTTGGTTAGTAACTCCATTTGATGTTCGATCTAAACGAATAGCTGAAAGGGAAGATAAAACTGTGGATGTAGCTAAAGACGAAATTATTATTCGTGAAAAAAGTGAAGCCTTAAGATACATGGAAATCCATAATATTGATATTTCCAATATGGATATCTATGATTTAATTATAAATACTGATACTTTCAATCCTGAAAACGTATCAGAAATCATTATTCAAACATTAAAGGTGATATAAATGGCATCAATAGAAGTAGGAAGAGTATGTGTTAAAATTGCTGGTAGAGAAGCAGGTGAAAAATGTGCAATCGTAGAAATTATCGACGAAAACTTTGTTGAAGTTGTTGGTGAAGCAGTCAAAAACAGAAGATGTAATATTGCTCACTTAGAACCAACCGAAGAAACTATCGATGTTTCTGGCGATATTGAATCTATCAAAGCAGCTTTAGCTGACTTATAAATGAATAATTAATTTTATTCATATCTTTTTTTATTTACTATTTTTAAGGTTTTTTTCATGAAATTTGAGATGGTTACAAAATCTAGTAGCTTTACAAACCCCAATTTTGGTTGCAAACCTGAAGAGAGGGAAATTACTGATTATATATCCAAAGGAGTAATTAATCTAGATAAACCATCAGGTCCAACTTCTCATGAAATTGACTCCTGGATTAAACGAATTTTACCATTGGAAAAATCAGGTCACGGTGGAACTTTAGACCCAAAGGTAACTGGAATTTTACCGGTGGGTTTGGATGATGCGACACGTGCAATACAACTTTTACTGACTGCTCCTAAGGAGTATGTTTGCTTATTAACTTTCCATCAAGATGTTTCAGAAGATAAAATTCGAGAAGTATTTGCAGAATTTACAGGCAAAATTTTTCAATTGCCTCCAGTTAAATCTGCTGTAAAACGTGAATTAAGGACACGTAATATTTATTATTCTACCATTTATGAGATTGAAGGCAGGGATGTACTTTTTAGAATAGGCTGTGAAGCCGGAACTTATGTTAGAACATACTGTCACAATATAGGTGAAGCTTTAGGTGTTGGAGCACATATGGCTGAGCTTAGAAGAACACAGGTAGGATCTTTTACTGAAAAAAATAATCTTGTTACATTACAAGATGTTACCGATGCATATCATTTCTGGAAGGAAGATGGTGATGAATCCTTCTTGCGTCAAGCTATCATGCCTATGGAAAGGGCTGCGGATTATCTTCCAAAAATTGTTATTAAAGATTCAGCAGTGGATGCAGTTTGTCATGGTGCTGACCTTGCTTGTGGTGGAATTTCTCAACTGGCGGATAATATTCAAAAAAATGATATTGTAGCAATTGAAACTCTTAAAGGGGAATTGGTTGGTGCAGGTCATTCATTATTAAATTCTAATGAAATTTTGGAAGCAGATTCAGGTTTCGCTGTTAATGTTTCTAAGGTATTTATGAAACCGGACACTTATCCAAGATTTTGGAAATAATTTTTCTTTTTTTCAATATTTTTCATAAACTATCTATATTATGAACAATTAATTATTGATTAAATATAGGTGATATTATGGAATATGAAATATCTGGAGGTTCATTTCCTATTGTAATTTGCACATTACAAAGGGGAGAAACCATGCAAAATGAAACTGGAGCTATGGCTTTTATGACTTCTGACATTAAAATGGACACTAATACTGGAGGAGGTCTTTTAAAAGGTATTGGAAGAGTATTTTCAGGAGATACACTTTTTTTAAATTTCTTTACAGCCGAATCTGATAATCAACAAATTGGATTTTCATCATGCACTCCTGGAAAAATTGTTCCATTAAGATTGGATGGATCCAATACCGTAATTGGTCAAAAAAATGCATTTCTTGCTGCTGAAGACAGTGTTGATATAGACGTTTACTACAGAACTAAACTGGGTGCTGGATTTTTCGGAGGCGAAGGATTCATTCTTCAAAAGTTTACTGGCACTGGAATTGTATTTTTGGAAATTGACGGGGAAGTTGTTGAAAAGAATTTGCAGCCCGGTGAAACTATATTGGCTGACCCGGGTCATGTCGCTGCAATGGATGAGTCTGTTGATTTTGACATTCAAAGGGTTAAAGGTGTTAAAAATATGTTATTTGGTGAAGGTTTGTTCTTTACCAGATTAACGGGGCCTGGCAGAGTATGGTTGCAGACCATGCCAATCAGCAGATTGGCTGAAGCATTGGTACCATATATGCCAACTAAAACTGAAAAATAATTTTTCTTTAAATTTTTTCTTATTTTTTATAATATTATTTTATTTTAATTTTTGTTCTTTTTTTCCACTAATTTAATCACATATTGCCTATAATGATGTGGATTGTTTAAAATAATTTTGTTTTATTTTTTCCAAACAAATATATATTATTTGTTATAGAAATATATACCAACTTAATTTATGGAGGATTTTCAAGTTGCTACAAAAAAAAGTTATACTTTCAATATTATTTGTATCCTTTTTAGTTATGGCGTCTGTTAATGCAGAAGATAATGTAACTTCAGATATTGTTAGTATTGCTGATAATGCATCTGGTTTGGATGTAATTGAAAGTGTAGATGATGATAATTTGAAAGTTTCTCCGGGTTCATTCACGGATTTGAATGGCATTGTTAGCAATGAAAATGTTTGGACGGTTTATTTGGATAGTGATTATGCTTATGACTCCAGTAAAGATTCTAGTTTCAAAAATGGAATAAGCATTTCTCGTTCAATTAATATTTATGGAAATGGCCATACTATTGATGGTAAAAATATGGCTAGAATTTTTAAAGTTGACAATTATGTTAATTTTAATGATATCAATTTTATAAATGCTAATGCTGATTTTGGAGCTGCTCTTTTAGGTTCTAATTATGCTGTTAATAATTGTAATTTTACAAATAATTATGCATCTTCATCTGGTGGTGCTATACAAGGAGGTTCTGCAACAAATTGTATTTTCAAGGATAATTCTGCACAAAATCTGGGAGGGGCTATTTATCAGGGTTCCGCATATAAATGTACTTTTATAAATAATTATGCAAATGAAGGTGGTGCTATTTATGAAGTTTACACAACTCAATCCACTTTCACGAGCAATTCCGCAAATAAACAGGGTGGGGCTATGGTAGGTAGTTCCGCCGATAAATGTACGTTCATTGCAAATTATGCAAAAGGATATGGTGGGGCTGTTTTCAAAAGTTATGTTGTAAACTGTGAATTTTACAATAACTCTGCAGTACATGCTGGAGCGATTGGTGGTGATTCAAATTCAGCTTTGAATTGTATATTTGACGGCAACTCTGCATCGGAGGACGGTGGGGCTGTTTATGGATATACTGTTTATGATTCTACATTTAAACGTAACCATGCTCCGAATGGAGGGGCAATGCATACTGGTTCTGTAAACAATTGTATTTTTGAGGAAAATTATGCTCTTGAAGCTGGTGGAGCTTTAATGGAAACTTATGCAGTTAATTCTAATTTCACCAGTAATACTGCCAAAAAAGGTGGTGCGATGTACCAAAACTCTGCTAAAAATTGTATTTTTACAGAAAACGTTGCAGATTATGGTGGAGCAATGTATAATTCCCATGCGGACAATTGTAAATTTTATTATAATCGTGCTATCGAAGGTGGTGCTATTTATGATGGAGGAGCAGAAATTTCCGATTTTAGATACAATTCTGCTACAAATGGCGGTGCTGTAGCTTTGTCTAGTATTTCAGGGTCTACACTTTATGATAATGTTGCTTCAGAGTATGGTGGTGCAGGATACAAGTCTTCTGCTTTAAGTTCTCTTTTCCAATCCAACACTGCAAAATTTGGTGGTGCATTATCGGTTTCCAGTTCCGCATCAGGATGTAAATTTGTTAAAAATATTGCTTCTATTACGGGAGGGGCAAAATATGATACCTATACATCAGAATGCATTTTTGAAGATAATTCTCCAGAATATGTATTAAAAGTATCTGACTTCACTGGAATTGCTGGTTTTGGTGGGAATATTCACATTGAATTATATGATTCTCCGAAATATCCGGTAACTGGAGTTAATGCTACAATTAAAGTATATAACTCTAAAAATAAGTTGCTTGGAACTTATTTGAGTGAGGTCGGTTATAACTGGTTTGTGAATTTGGCTGCAGGTAAATACAAATCCACAATCAGTGTAGATGATCCTGCTTATGAAGTTGACCCTGTAAAAGTCAACATTGATATTTTAAAATCATCATTCATTTATGTTGAAAATTTAACTGTCAATTATAAAGCAAGTAAATTTTTACTTATTAATTTGCATGATTCTGCTGGAACAGTTATAAAATATGCTAAGATTTCAATTAAGCTAGATGGAACAACTAAAACTTATGCAACTGATGCTAATGGTCAGGTAATGATTCCAACTAACACATTAGCTCCAGGAACTTATGAAGTATCTATCAATTTTGTGGGTGATTCCACATATATTTCATCATCTGCCACTGCACAGATTGTTGTTAAAAAGTTGACTCCTAAATTGACTGCCGATAAAAAGACTTTCAAACTTAAGGATAAAACCAAAAAATATGTTGTAACCCTTAAAAATAATAAAGGTAAGGTAATGAAAAGCACTAAAGTTAAAATCACTGTTAACGGTAAGACATATTCTGCAAAAACCAATACAAAAGGGCAGGCAACATTTAAGTTAACTAAATTGACTAAGAAGGGAACTTTCACTGCAGTTGTTGCATATGATGGTAGTTCAATTTATAATTCAGTCCAGAAAACAGTTAAGATTGTTGTGAAAAAATAACTGTGGAGTGTTTGAAAGAACTGTTAGTTATTTTTAATATGTGCTGGTTTATTTTATAGGTTTTAAGTTTTATTTTAATTTAATTAATTATATTTTCTATTAAAATATATTTGTCTAATTTTTTTTAATTTTTCAATTCCTACATCTACCTATAATCATTTATATTTGGTAATGTAATATATTAATAATGGAGGTAGTCTATGGATAAGAAATATTTAATTGTTTTAATTATTTTGGTAATTTTAATTATTGCTGTTGGCGTTTTTGCATTAGGGTCCAATAATGCAAAACAGGATTCTAAACTTGAAATTTTAACCAATCGAGAATTAACTGTTGGGGATAATTTTGAAGTTCAGCTGACAGATTTAAATAATGCTCCAATAGCTAATGAAGTTGTAAATATTAAGATGGGTAACAACAGTTTTCAAGTTACTACAAATAATGATGGAAAGGCTATTTTGAAAACTGATAATATTAGCGCTGGCGAATACAGTGTTAATGTTACTTTTGGGGGCAATGATAAGTTTAATTCAAATTCAGCATCTCAAAAATTAATTTTAAAGGATGATGGTGCAAATAACCAATCATCATCTGAAGAGGTTAGTCAATCAACTCCTACACAATCAACAAATGATTCATCATCTTCATCTTCAAGCAGTGGGAATAATGTTCATTACGATTCTAATTTAAATGTTTATTATGATGATAATGGTGTAGTTGTTGACCCTGATGGAAAACATCCGATGGAAGTTGGAAGTAAATATCAGGATTTGGTTGATAGGGGTAAAAATATTGGTGATAATGGTTTGGAATAGTTTTTAAAAATTAAAATAATGGAGTAGCTAAAATGCTCCTCCACCTCCACCACCAGATCCACCACCAATACTTCCGAAACTGCCGGAATCTGATGAAGGATTTGCTGCGGATTCACCTGTTCTGAATGCTTCATGCATCATATAATAACCGCCATAATGATGGTATAGGAACAAATCATCATCATAGTCGGATATCGTTTTTTCTTGTAGTTTCATAGATTTGTAAACGTTGTCTGCTACTCCAAGAGCCGCACCATAAATCAAGTACTGTTTCCATACAACTATTGATTCTGGAGGATGTTCGTTAATTAAACTGTTGTCCTTTAAGAATTTCTTGAAGTTTTTCCATTTAAGATAGTACACTCTACCTTTTTCAGTCCACTGTCCGAAAATATCCTCTGGAAGCATCATGACAATAAATGAGAATACGGCCAGAGCAATTCCTCCACCTATTGCAAAAACTCCATTTCTTAGGTTTGTGAACAATCCAAGTAAAAATATTATTATTCCTAAAATCAATCCTATGAGGCCTATAATTTTCATCAAATCTGAGCCTTTATTGTTGAAGTATGTTTCAAGTTGTTCTGAGTCAAAGTATTCATGTTTCACATCTTGTTGCCATTCTTCGTATTCTTCCATAAAGAGTTTTGCGTTGGATTCATAAGATAAATCTTCATTCAAACTGGATAAATTAACAATGTCATGACTGTCAGAAAACATCTCCAGAATATCAATTACAGTATTTTCGTGGATAGCTAAATCGTGAGTTCTATCCCTATGCAATTTCAGATATAACTCTTTAAGATTGGTGTTCGGATCACTTCTGGTTTCAAGTTCAATAACTTTTTTATTAATGAGATTTAGTATAGTCGCTTCAAATCCTTTCATGTTTGGTGTTCCGATTTCACCCGAATTGTCTATTAATGCGTTTACCATTGCAGGAGGGTCATTAGTTGGGGGTTCCCTTTCGTATATTCCATCATAATCCACTTTTGGTTCTCGTCCGAATTTGAAATAGATTAAAATTGCTGCTATTGGGCTGATTAGTGATAATAGTCCCAAAATAATAAATGAAGTATTCCAAAAGTTCCTGCCGTTAACGCTTTCTTCTAAATTGTGCATTATTTTGTCTTTACCGTTTTCATTTACATGTTTTGCATATGTTGCATCGTCAAAATCACTCAATGGCATCAAGACAAGCAGCTCATAAAATTCTCCGGAAGGTATTGAATTTGATGTTAAGGATATTGTGTCATTTGTCAAACTGCTTGATGAATTGTATTCCTGGGGATTCAGGTAATATGTGATGTCTTTATTTCCTGGAAGATGAACAATTGCTGTTAATGCACCCACTCCAACATCCCATTCTTCTCCCCAAAGTTTGTATTGGAGTCCCGCAACATCATTGAATAATGTGACAGTATTCTTCATATCATAGCTGATATGGACACTAACTTCGGTATCGGATATTTTTTTGGTATGTGCCTCGTCGGCATATAAGTAAATTTTCAGATGCTTTTTGTTATCTTCGTCACTTACCTTTGTGACTGGATATGCACCTTCAGCCGTAACTGTGATGTTATCAATGCTTTCACCAGTCTTTAATGGTATGTCCCTATAGACTCCATTAAAACTACCCTCAAATGTATAATCATATATTTCATCTACATGCAGTAGACCATTATTTCCAACTGTAAGCTCAATGAATGCATGATCAATGCTGTAGCTTTTGTCATCATCTGCAGATACTAGAGTTATTGTTGAAAATAAAATGAAAATTAATAAAATTATAC
>JAFUIW010000063.1 GCA_017473945.1 Methanobrevibacter sp.
ACCAGAAGTTGCGGACTTTACCCCATCCAGATTATCATCACATCTTGAATCCGAAGAATTCTGCGATGCAATTAAATGCTTAAAATGTTTATTCCTTGGAGGAGAGCAATTCTCAACCAAAGTATATGAAAACTTCAGAAAATACTCCGATGCAATCGTATACAACAGTTACGGACCAACAGAAACCACAATCACATCAAACAACAAAGAAGTCACCGATGTCAACGACATAACCGTAGGACTTCCACTACACAACTACGTAACCGATGTGCGTGATATCGACGGAAAACTCTTACCACAAGGAGTAATGGGAGAACTATACATCGGAGGAGTCAGCGTAGGAAAAGGATACTACAACATGCCAGACAAAACCGAAGAAGTATTCCTAACCATTAACGACATCCCATACTACAGAAGTGGAGACTACGCAATTGAAAGGCCAAACGGTGAAATAGACATTCAGGGAAGAATCGACAACCAAATCAAACTCAGAGGACTAAGAATTGAAATTGGAGAAATCGAATCTAACCTTACCAGATTCCCTAGCATCAAACATGCAGTTGTTGTAATCAAGAAAATAAACAACAGTGAGCATTTATGTGCTTACTTCACTGGAGAGGAAGAGGTTGATGTCAAGCTCCTGAAACGTTACTTGCAAAACAAGTTAACCAAATATATGGTTCCAACAGTATTCATGCAAATTGATGAAATGCCTCAAACACCTAACGGTAAAACAGACATAAAGGCACTTCCTGAACCTTCATTGGCACTGGATATTGTTGAACCTGAAACCGAAACCGAGAAAAAGATATATGAACTCGTTTCAACACTTACAAGTGCAGAAGAATTTGGTATTACAGACGATTTATACGCTTTAGGATTCACATCCCTGACATTGATGAAATTGAATTCAATGATTTACACTGAAACTGACGTGAACATTGAAATAACCGATCTGTTCAACAGTCCGACAATCCAAAGTCTTTCAGATAAAATCGACAACAATATTGATGCACAAATCGATATTCCTGAAATCATCAAGACTGCGGAGACAATGGATCTCTTCCCATTGACATCCAATCAGTTGGGTATTTACTATGAATGTATGCAGACAGAGGAAATCAAGTACACAATGCCTGCCACAATAAGATTCGGAAGCGATGTTGACCCTGTTAAACTTAGACAGGCAATAATTGATACCATTGAAGTACATCCATATCTCAAAACAAGAATAATCACAACTCCTGAGGGTGAATTGAGACAGAAAAGATGTGACGATGCGGAAATTGATGAAATTGAAATTGTAGAAGTGGATTCAATTAACAACAAAGAGATGATGGAAAACGACATCCAATACATCCCAATTGAGGACAATCAGTTATTCAGATTCAAGATTTACAAAACTCCTGACGAAACCGTACTGTTCATCGATATCCACCACATCATCACAGATGGTGTGTCACAGGACCTTCTCTTTGATGACATGATGACCGCTTACAGTGGCGGAGACGAATTCAATACAGAAATCGTAGACGGATTTGCATACAGCCTGATTGAAGCAGAACTTAGTGAAAATGAAGTTTCAAAAGAGTTCTACAAAAACAAATTTGCTCAAGGATTCGAATCTACTGTCCTTACTCCAAACTTAAACGGAAATCCTGATGAAGGTAAAATCAAACTTATTGAAGACAGAATTAACTCCAACTTCGTAAGACTGTTCTGTCAAGACCATTCCATAAGTCCGAACGTGCTCTTTATGAGTGCTACAGTCCTAGCCCTGAATAAGTTTACCTTCTCAGACAAGGCACTGATAACCACTATCTTCAATGGAAGATCCAATTCCAATTACTTCAATACACAAGGAATGCTGGTTAAAACACTCCCAATCATGGTCGGAAGCGAAAACAGGTCAATGATGATTGAAGACTTCATTAAAGTGGTTGACAAATCATGGAAAGATGCTTTAGTATACAGCAATTACCCATACACAACACTTTCCGAAGAATATCAGCTGAAACCTGAATTCTTCTATGCATATCACGGAGCATTCGAAACAGACAATCTTGAAATGGACGGCAATACCTATGCCATGGAAGAGCTTGACGGTACTGTAGCAACAGACTACAAGATTAACATGGATGTTTACGATGACGGAGAGGAAATCGGACTTTTCATTGAGTACAATGACCAAATCTATACCGAAGACTACGCCAAGGAATTCTTAAACGCTATCAAATACACATTGGTACAGTTCTTCGTAAACGACATGGACAAATTGAGAATTGAAGATATCGAGCTTGCAACCAACTTCATGTTACCTGAATTTGAAGAACTGGACACTCCATTCCTGCATAAACGTTTCGAAGCTCAAGTTGCTGAAAAACCGGATGAAATTGCACTTGTAGCAAGTGATGCGACATTGACATATGATGAACTTGACAAGAAGGCAAATCGCATTGCAAACTCATTGATTAGGAAAGGTGTCAAACCAAGAAGCAACATATTGATTATGCTTCCTCGTGAGAGTGACCTGATTGCTTCAATAATCGGTGTATTAAAAGCAGGTTGTGCATTCATACCACTCGATTTAAAGTTCCCTAAAGAAAGGATTGAATACATCTATGAAAACAGTCAGGCAGATTACATAATTAATGTAGATGGCCTTGAACCAAATTCATTATCCATTAAAGAATTACTTAAAGATGATAATGACAACACACCTGATGTCAGCATTTCAAAGGATGACATAGCATACATGATTTACACATCAGGTTCAACAGGAAATCCAAAAGGAGTAATGATCAGCCACGAAAACGTATGTAACCAAGTTGAAGGAAACCCTAAATGCGAATACAACAACCTGTTAAGCATTGCAACAATTGCATTCGATACAGCTCTCGAAGACATTCTAACAGGAATTACCAACGGAATCAAGATTATCTTTGCAAACGATGACGAAATAAAAAGCATCGCAGAATTAATCAGACTGATTAAACGTGAAGAACCTGAAGTAATGGAATTCACCCCTTCCAGATTGGTATCCTATCTTGAATTTGAAGAGTTCTGTGATGCACTTGGCTGTGCAAAATGTATAGTCATGGGAGGAGAGCAATTCTCAGCACAAGCGTTCAACGGAGTTAAAAAATACAGTGATGCTGCAGTATACAACAGTTACGGGCCAACAGAAGCAACAATCGCTTCCAACTACAAGGAAATCACCGATCCAAATAACATTACCATCGGTAAGGCATTGAGAAATTACGTGACTGAAGTAAGAGACATCGACGGAAAACTCCTGCCTAAAGGCGTGATGGGAGAGCTATACATTGGTGGAATCGGTGTAGGTAAAGGATACTACAACATGCCTGACAAAACCGAAGAAGTATATCTTACCATTGACGGCATTCCATACTACAAGAGTGGAGATTACGCAATTGCACTTCCTGATGGAGACATTGACATTAAGGGAAGGATCGATAACCAAATCAAACTCAGAGGACTTAGAATAGAAATCGGAGAAATCGAAGCCAACATTTCCAACTTCCCTAACATCAAGCAGAACATTGTTGTAATCAAGAAAATCAGAAACAACGAACACCTGTGTGCATACTTCACAGCGGACAGTAAAATCGACAAGGATGAACTTAAAGCATACCTGGGCGAAAGACTTACACAATATATGGTTCCAACAGTCTTCATGCAAATCGATGATATGCCACAAACACCTAACGGTAAAACAGATGTTAAAGCATTGCCTGAACCTAAACTGGAATTGACATACGTCGCTCCGAAAAACAAGCTTGAACAAACAATCTGTGCAATATACTCATCCATCCTGGACATAGAAATCGTTGGTGCAGAAGATAACTTCTTTGAAATAGGTGGAACATCACTTATCGCATCCAAACTTATCATTGAACTGCTCAAGCAGGATTATGAAGTAAAATATGATGACATTTTCAGAAACCAAACCCCAAGAAAACTGGCCAGTTTCCTTTCAGGAGATGAAATCTCCGAAGATTTAGATGTAGACATCATTAAAAACTATGACTACACAAAAATCAACAAGCTTCTTGAGGAAAATACATTCGAAAACTTCGCCAAAGGCAAAAACCTCGAACTGGGCAACGTACTGCTGACTGGTGTTACCGGATTCATGGGAGTTCACGTATTGTATGAATACATCAAAAATGAAGAGGGAACAATCTACTGTATGCTGAGAAAAGGCAATTTCGATACCTGTGAAGAACGTTTCATCGACCTGATGAACTACTACTACGATGAGGACTTCTCAGACCTTATCGGATCACGCATAATCCTAAGTGAAGGGGACATAACCAACCTTGATGACTTCAGAAAGCTTGAAGATTACCCAATTGACACAATAATCAACTGTGCAGCTATCGTAAAACACTACACTCATGACGATTACATCTTTAGAGTAAACGTTGACGGTGTAATCAACGGACTTGAATTTGCAGATGCCAACAACATGACATATGTCCAAGTGTCAACCACAAGTGTCATTGACGAATACACAGAAGACACAGACATTACCGGAGTCAGATGTGATGAAAGAACCCTCTACTGGGGACAAGACCTTTCCAACAAGTACCTGAACAGTAAATTCCTTGCAGAAAGAATGGTTCTTGAAAAGGCATTGAACGGCCTTAACGTTAAAATCATCAGGGTAGGAAACCTCATGGCACGTCAAACAGATGGAGTCTTCCAGAAAAACTTTGACACAAATGCATTCCTGAACAACATCAAAGCAATCAAGAATTTGAAAGCAACAATACCTGCAATATCCGAGGACATTGTCGAATTGAGCCCAATTGATTATGTGGCAAAGGCAACACTTGAACTTGCAAAAACTCCAAAAGAAATCACAATATTCCATGCAGAAAGTGACAAACTGATACCTACCAGCGACATAATTGATGTCCTTAACGAATTCGGTTTCGGAATTGAAGAAGTTACCCCTGAAGAGTTCAGAAAAATCTATGAACAGAACATGGATGAAAACATTCAGGGAATCATTACAGCCGACTTGACAATAGACGACTTTACTGAAGATGATGAGGAAACCGGAGATGAAATTGACGACAGCGAACTTGTAAATATGGATCAAACTCTTGAAATCCTCAAGGTAATCGGATTTGAATGGCCTGAATGTGATAAAGATTATCTTAGAAGATTCATAAAACATTTAATTGATGTAAAATATTTTGATTAGGGAGAATATGAATGAATTTTAAAATAGCAGACAGTAAATTTAAGGAGTTATTATTGCCGAGCCTGCTTATAGTCATGGCTTTGAACATAAGCTCTGTTGTTGATAGCTTTTTCGTTGGATCATTCATTGGTCCAAATGCAACTGCAGCAATTGAAGTATTGGAACCTATGATATTGCTTATAACAGTTTTTGAATGGTTATTCGGACTTGGAGGACAAATCATATCTTTAAACAAAAAAGCGGAATTCGATATTGATGGAAGTAACCGCTACTTTACAGCATCAATGTTTGCATCATTGATTGCATCAGTGATAATGGCAGCCATATGTCTGTTGTTTATGGACCCTCTTGCTTCCATTTTAGGTGCTTCAAAGGCTACAAAACCATTAGTACTGCAATATTCCACATTCCTCTATGGATGCTTTGTTGTGTCCACACTAGCTTCAGTGCTTACACAATACATTCGTGTAGACGGCCAGCCGAACTTCGCATCAGCAGTGATTATCATTGCAAACATAATCAACATTATCTTGGATTATGCATTCCTGTCCTCTGGAATGGGCATGGCATCAGCTTCACTTGCATCATTTATTGGATATACAATAGGGCTTGCAGTATGTTTAATATACATTCGCAACCCGAAAAGAACATTCAGATTCATCAGAAAAGCACTTGAAATTAAAACATTTGCAAAAACAACCGCAAAAATGATTAAAGTTGGTTTCCCAGGTGCAAGTATCGGTATCTTTGATGTGATATTCGTCTACATCATTAACATGTTCCTGACCGCAACATTGGGAGATTTGGGACTGACAACCTACCTTCTGTGTATGGACATACTGGTAATAGCAAGTATAGTTGACATGGGAGTTTCAGAAACATTGACATCTATCGTTCCGATATACTATTCAAAACACGATTATGTAAACCTCAATCATTTAGTTAAAAATTCCCTTTTAATTACATATGCCTGTGCAATAATACTTACAGTATTTATTTGGGTATGGCCTGAAGGATTCCTGGCACTCTATAACTTCAATAAATACAGCACTGCAGATTTCATGATAAATGCAGTTAAATGGTATTCACTGTTCTTCATCCTGTCAGTGCTTCCTAACATGCTGATATTCTACTATGAAGCGATTGAAAGGTCCACTTTATCAACAATCCTTTCAACCCTTTTTACACTGCTGCTCCCGTTAGCTACAGTAGTCGGACTATATAACGTGATGGGATCTGATGGAATCTGGATTGGATTTCCGATATCCTGCATAATCACAATGATTATAATCCTGATTGGAGTCAAGGTGATTCAGAAAAGGGAACCTAAATACAGCGGACTGTTCTTCATTGAAAAGGACCTGATTCCGAAAACAAAAAATTTCGTTCTTACAGACAATGACATAAATGAGAGGGAAAAATGTCTAACCCACTTGAAAACTTTAAATGCCAGCGAAGAATTCATCAATAATACAAACAAGATTTTTGATGTGATTTTTGATACAAATCCTCATGGCACATATGTGGAAGTGCTTGTCATAGACTATGATGACAACATCCATCTCGACATAAAATACGACGGTGAAAAAGAAAATCTCGATCACCTCAAACACAACTTCCCTGAAAACCTCCTCAAATATGCGGAAGTATTAGGGTTTAACACTATTGAATATGTGATGGACAAAAGCTAAAAATTATTTTTTAGCTTTACATTTTATTTTTTTAAAAAAATTTTAAAACCACAAAATTCACCTGAAAAACTAAAAGTATATTAATGATATTAAACTAAAAATATAATATTATCATATCACTGATGGTAATAGTTATTTTCACATTCTATGTTACTAGTATTTATGGGCTTTTTTAATACTAGGTCGCTGATAACATAGATTTATACCCAGACGAGAACTGATTAGAGGTTATATAATGCAAAGATCAAGAGGATTAAAAAGTAGATCAAGAAAAAAAATGACTAAAGTACAAAGACCGGGCAGAACTAACCCAATTACTAACAGAATGCAACAATTCGAAGAAGGGGACTTAGTTCACATTACTATCAACCCAAGTATTCAAAAAGGTCAACCTGCTCCTAGATTCCACGGTAAAACCGGTAAAATCGTAGGACAAAAAGGAAAAGCTTATTTAGTAGCATTAAAAGATGGAAACAAAGCAAAAGAGTTAATAGTAAGACCTGACCACTTAAAATTACAAAACTGAGTTTTATGATTGGAAAAAACGTTATTGAAAGCGAACCTATTCCAGGTGTTAAAGTTAAAGAAGTAATAGAAAATTTTTCTGAAGATAATGAATTAAATTATGAACAGAATGTTACTTTAAACCATCTTGCAAGATTCAAAAGATATTCTGTTGACGATGCAGAAGAAATCGTTGAAAAACTCCAAGATGAATTTGACTTAAGACCAAAAGTCGCTGTTCATATTGTTGATTTAGTTCCTGAAGACCTAGCCGACTTAAGATTGATTTTCGCAAAAGAACCAAAACAAATCGACAAGGAAGAAATGGAAAAAATTCTTGAACTTCTAGAACAATATGATGTTATCGAATAGTTAATTAACTATTCCCTTTTTTTATTATTTTTACTACAAAATCTTATTATTACAGTAATATTGCTGGCTTTTTTTAGATATATTTATAACACTTAAAAATTAAAACTAATCATAAGTTTGAATTATAAGTCAAAATATTGACTAACTAAAACAATAGTGAAGTGATACAATGAATAATAATAACAAAAAAGAGAGAGCACCAACAGTAAAAAAAGAAGAAAATGCTGTTATACTTGATTATTTAAGTAGAGGGTATGTCAAGTCAGACATGTCCAAATTTGGTGGAAAAGCTATTGCTCAAGCTATTGGTACAGAAAAATTCACTTTACTAGAATTAGCTCCAAAAAATGGTGTAGATTTAGAAATCCAAGATACCGTATACATTGGGAAAGGAAAAAGAGATAAAATCTACAGAGTATTGGGAAAATTAGATTTTGAAAATTTAACCGCAACAAGCAGAATCGAATTGGAATATGCAATTCGTGACATTGTAGAAGCAAACGAAGATAAATTTGTGGAATTTTTCAATACCGCAGATTCTGTAAGCACAAGGCTTCACAGCTTGGAGTTAATTCCAGGAATCGGTAAAAAATACATGTGGGACATAATCAAAGCAAGGGAAGAAAAGCCTTTTGAAAGCTTTGAAGACATTACAAAAAGACTTCCAACTTTGACTGATCCTGCAGGAATGATTGTTAATAGAGTTAAACAAGAACTTGACACATCTACAGTCAGAAGAGGTAAAAACAAATATTACATATTTACACAACCTCCAAGAAGACCTAGAAGATAAAGTGATAATTTGAATAGTGAACCTTCCCAATCCCTATCTAAAGTAACAAAAAGTATTCTGAATCAGTACGGGATTAAGTTAAATAAAAATCTTGGTCAAAATTATTTGATTGACAAAAACAAAAGAGACCAGATTATTAACTTCGCAAATCTCAGCAAAGATGATACTGTGCTGGAAATAGGAACTGGGATAGGCACATTAACTATTGAACTTGCCAAAAGAGCTGGAAAGGTAATAGCTATCGAACAAGACCAAAAAATAGCTGAAATATTACGTCAAAGACTTAAAGACGAAAACATAGATAATGTAGAGCTTATAAATGATGATGCACTAAACGTTAATTTTCCAGAATTCAACAAAATCGTCTCAAATCTACCTTATCAAATCTCATCACCAATTACTTTTAAATTCTTAAACTATGATTTTGACCTGGCAATTCTAATGTATCAGAAGGAATTTGCCAGAAGGATGAACGGTGCTGTTGCTAGCAAGGATTATTCCCGATTGTCCGCCATGCTTTATTTTAAATGCAATGTTGAAAAATTGACTGAGGTCAGTTCAGAAAGCTTCATACCAAAACCGAAAATCGACTCCACTGTTGTAAAATTAACTCAAAAGGAGAACAAGATTTCAACTGATGATTTTAAAGTTTATTCAAATTTTACAAAGGCTTTATTCCAGCACAGAAACAAAAAAATCAGAAATGCCTTAATTGACTCCAGACACATCATTTGCAGGCTTGATAAAAAAGAGATGAAGGAAAAGATCAATAATATCGAGTCAGAAGAGATTAATGAATATTTGAAAAAAAGAGTAATAGCAATTGAACCTGAAGAAATACTGTTTTTATCAAAAGAGCTGAATTCAATATTAAACGAGTAGATATCATGCCCGATTTTATTTTAAATACTGATGACAACGTTTACATTCCTGCAGAGGATAGCTACCTGCTTGCAGAAAATCTTGAAATTAGTGAAGGTCAAAGCGTTTTGGAAATCGGAACCGGGTCTGGAATCGTTGCAATGTACGCTTCAAGGCTAACCGACAACATCACAGTTACCGACATCAACTTTGACGCATGCGAGTTGGCGCACAAAAACTTTGAGGCAAACAACATCAAAAACATTGAAATTTTATTTGGAAATCTCTTCGAACCTGTGAAAAACAGAAAGTTTGATGTAATTTTATTTAATACTCCATATCTACCTACTGAAGAAGATGAAGTTATTGATAGCAATTTAAATTATGCATTTGACGGTGGATTAAATGGTAGGAAAGTCATAGATTTATTCTTAAATGAAGTGTCAAATCATTTAAATGATGGTGGAATTGTCCAGCTTATACAGTCCTCATTTTCAGACAATGATATGACCCTGACAATGCTGGATGAATTGGGATTTATTGCAGAAATAAAAGCAAAGGAACATTTCTTTTTTGAAGATATAACATTAATTAATGCTTATAAAATATAGAGGTGAATATATGAACAGTGGAATGAAATCAATTATAGCAGGAGTTATCTTTTTAATCGTTGCAATCGTATTTCTTACCATTACAACAAAATATGCCTTTTTGGGAATATTTCTGATAATAGTAGCTATATTAATGATGGTTACAGGTTTTGTTAGAAAAAATAATTAGAGGAGAATTAGAATTCTCCATCAAAAACAAGCTCTGCGGGACCTTTCATGAAGGCTCCAAGAGCATCTTCTTTTTCATAAACGTTAAAGTTTAAGTCACCGCCAGGCAAGTGAAGCAATATTTCATCATCAAATAATCCTAGCTTGTATCCTGAAATAGCTGTGGAGGTTGCACCAGTACCGCATGCGAGTGTTACACCAGCACCCCTCTCCCAGGTAATCATTTTACCTTCATTTTTGGAGATGACCTCAACGAAGTGCACATTGATTTTTTCAGGGAACACTTCATGAGCCTCAATGGCAGGACCGTATTTGTTGATGTCAACTTCATCAACATTATCTACAAAGATTATTGCATGAGGGTTTCCGACGCTGATTGCAGTGACATTGAATGTGGTGTCCAGTACGTCAAGCTCCCCGTCCAGGAATTCTTCCTTATCTGAAGTCATCGGAATTTCAGGAGTCTTGAATGTTGAAAGACCCATGTCAACCTTAAACAATACAGGTTCATCGCCTTCCAATGTGATTTCAATTGTTTTGATTCCAGCCCTTGTCTCTACAGTCATTTTTTCCTGTTTCAATATGCCTTTTCTATAGACAAAATCACCGAAACATCTTATACCGTTACCGCACATTTCCGCTTCGCTTCCGTCGGGATTGAACATTCTGTATCCGATGTCCGCAACTTCGGATGGCTCTACAAACAATACGCCGTCCCCACCTACTCCAAAGTTCCTGTGACATAAAATTCTGCATGCTTCCGGTTTGTCAGCTTCGGGAATGACCTCACCTTTGCTTTCATCGATTATTGGAAAGTCATTGCCTATTCCGTGCATTTTTGAAAATTTTAATCCTTTTAAATCTACCATATTATCGACCTATTCTAGGTGTGGTGGAATCCTTTGCTGTGCGTATAAGTCTTCAAAGGTCTGTCTTTCACGTACGATTTCACATTTGCCGTCAGTTACAAGTACTTCAGCTGCAAGAGGTCTTGAGTTGTAGTTTGAAGCCATTGTAAATCCATATGCACCAGCATTCATTATACCCAAGACATCACCTTCTTCAACATCAGGCATTGGTCTGTCACGTGCAAAAAGATCGCCGGATTCACAGACGTTACCTGCAATGTCTACTTCCTGAGTCATTGGAGCATCCATTTTGCTTGCATCAACGATATGATGGTATGAGTCATACATTGCCGGCCTAAGGAGTGTGTGGAATCCTGCATCTACACCAATGAATTTTCTGTAGCTTTGTTTTACACTGTTAACAGTTACTAAAAGCACACTGGCGTCAGCAACAAGGTATCTTCCAGGTTCAAGATACATTGTAGGGTTGCCCATGTCGAATTCTTCCAATTTTTCTTTGAATAGTCCTATATTGACTTCAGCGAATTTGTCCAAGTCCAGAAGTTTTTCTTCAGGAGTGTATGGAACACCTACACCCCCACCAAAGTCAACGAATTCGAAATCAATTCCAGCTTCCTGGTGCACTTTACCTGCAATGTCCATTGTGGATTCGACAGCCAATTTAAAAGGTTCAGGATCCAATATTCCAGATCCTATGTGGGAGTGCATACCGATTGGATTGAATCCTAATTCCTTAGCCATAGTGTAGACTTCAACAGCCTCATTGTCCATGATCCCGAATTTACTCATTACTCCACCGGTGATACAGTGGTCGTGGTGTCCTGCACCTACCATAGGGTTTACTCTGAATGAGATTTTTACTCCTTCAGGATCTATCATTTTAGCCAATCTATTTAAAGCTGAAACGGAATCAATGTTTAAGGTCGCACCCTGTTCGTGGACAAATTTCAATTCTTCGTTGGTAATGTTGTTACCTGTGAATAAAATTCTTTCGCCTGAAAATCCGAGTTTTCTGGAGGTGTAAACCTCACCCGGTGAAACTGCATCAATACAGCATCCTTCAGATTCTAAAATTTTCATTACTGCAAGGTTGGTATTTGCTTTACATGCGTAAAACACTTTGAAATCAGGATAGTATTTTGAAAAGGTTGAATAAAATTTATTGTAATTTTCTCTTATCCTATTCTCATCAATTACATAGGTTGGAGTTCCAAATTCTTCTGCAATGTCCAACGCATCTGCACCGCCGATGTCAAGATGGTTTTTGTCGTTAACTTTAATATTCAAATCCATAATAAAACTCCTAAAAAGTTACATTATGTATAAAAATATCTGTTTTAATCTATTTAAAACTAGTGAAGGAAAGGATTTTTCCGATTAAATTATTAATTAAATGAAAAAAAATAGTTGTACATAATCAGCATATAAAGACTTGTACACAATTCAATACAAGTAACTTCTTACATTAATCTTTAGAAAATTATTATACTCCCCATAATAAAAATAACAACATGAAATCATATGGCCTTACCGTTCGAGGAATAATCAAAAATGATAATGATGAAATACTGATTGTGAAAAGACATCCTAAAAGCAGAACCGACCCTGAAATGTGGGAACTTCCAGGCGGGAAAGTGGAAATGGGAGAATTTTTCGCTGATGCGCTCATCCGTGAAATCAAAGAGGAAACAAGTCTTGACGTTAGTGTGGGAGACTTTTGTGAAGCCGTTCAAAATGACTATTCCCACAAAAGAACCGTCCAGATAATGATGTATCTTGAAAACGTTCAAGGTGAAGTGAAAATAAGTGAAGAGCACACAGACTGGATGTGGGCTGATTTAGAAAAAATAAAAGGTTTAGAGATTTCAACATCTCTTAAAAAAGTATTGGAAAAGAAAAATTGGGAAATCTAGTCAATCAACTGTTGCTTTTCGATGTGCAAGTGTCCCACGCCGCATTTTGGACATTTTGATGATTCTCCCAATACTTGGAGCTCATCTCCGCAGACAGGACAATCTGAAAAGCTGTCATTAATATAAACTGTCAAGTCATTTGTATGGTCCTGTAAAATCTCTTTAATTAATGAATCGTCCAAATTTGCATCATTTTCCAATATGACGAATTTATTGATTTGCTTTGCACAGTCATCACAGAAATATCCATAGTATTTGCCGTCAAAATCGAATTTTTTGTTTTCAAAATCATCATCTTTAAGAGTGTCGCCGATGAAAAACTCGCCCATCTCATCGATTGCAAATGATTTTTCCTGCCTTGGAAAAACCTCCTGGCGACATTGAATGCAGTTTTGGAACCTGTTGTCAAAGTCTATTATCTTATTGTTATCATCCATATTCTCTATCAACTGGATGATTTCTTCTTTGGTGATGCCCTCAGATTTTCTTGATACATGGAAATTATAAATGTAATTATTGCAGTTATAGCAATAATATTTATAAATTCCTCCAAAAGCTAGTGCATCTGAAGATTTCTTAGATGAATCGACAGTTTGCATATCCACATGAATTTTCCTTTCGCCGTCAATCCAAAAGACATCTGAAGAGTCGACTATTTTTATTCCACATTCACTGCATGAATATTCAGTATGGATACCCATCCCATCACCTATAAGCTCTCATCCAAAGCTTTAACAAACTCGTCAATGTCCTGTTTGGTAATTGTCAATGGTGGAACCAATCTTAAGACATTTCCTGCAGTACAGTTGATAAGAAAACCAGCTTCTCTAAGCTTGTCGACATATTCGCCACCAGGTTTGGTGAGTTCAATTCCGACCATTAAACCTACACCACGTACCTCCGCAATGATGTCCTTATCAAGTTTTTTAAGTTCAGATACAAAGTACTCCCCAACTTCATTAACATTATCAAGGATATTGTCTTCATCAAATACGTCTAAAACTGCATTTGCTGCTGCACATACCAGTGGTCCTCCACCGAAAGTGGTTCCGTGATCTCCAGGTACAAAAGCGCTGGCTATCTTTTCAGTTGCAAGGATTCCGCCCATTGGAACTCCTCCACCAATTCCTTTAGCCATTGTCATTATGTCAGGTTTTACGTCAAATAGTTCGTGGGCAAACAGTGTTCCGCATCTTCCAAATCCTGTTTGGACTTCATCGACAATGAAAACAATGTCCTTTTCATGGCAGAGCTCTTCGATTTGTTTCAGGTAATCCTTATCTGGAATGTTCACTCCGCCTTCACCCTGGACAGGCTCAACGATGATAGCTGCAGTGTTTTCTGTGACTGCTTCCTTGATTGCGTCAATGTCATTGTATGGTACGTTGATGAAACCTTTTGGCAGGATGCATTTGAACGGTTCGTGATAATGCTCATGACCTGTTGCAGCAAGGGTCATTACTGTTCTTCCGTGGAATGAATCGACAGTTGAGATGATTTCGCTTTTTCCAGTGTATTTAACAGCTAACTTGATAGCACCCTCATTTGCTTCAGCACCGCTGTTGGAGTAAAATATTCTGTCAAAGTGAGTTTTGCCAATTAATTTTTTAGCATAAATCAATGCTGGCTCGTTATAGTAAATGCTTGAAATGTGAATGAGTTTTTCTGCCTGTTCCTGAATTGCCTTTACAAGTCTTGGGTGATTGTGACCTAAACAATTTACAGCAATTCATGCGAACATGTACATTTATTCGTTTCCGTCAATGTCTGTTACTTTAACACCCTCACCATGATCCAATACTATTGGTTGTCTAGTAAAAGTGTTAATGAAATAGTCATCTTCAATTTTTATGAGTTCTTGAGTATTCATATTTTCACTATCTCCATAAACTATTTAATCATTAATATTTATAATATTAATAATATTTAAAAATAGGTGATAAAATGAAAGTCGCTATAATCGAAACTGACAAAGGAAATATAGAATTAGAATTGTTCCCGAATGAAGCACCGGGAACCGTGGCCAACTTTGAAAAATTAATCAATGAAGGATTTTACGATGGCTTAACATTCCACAGAGTTATCCCTAACTTTGTAATTCAAGGAGGATGTCCTAAAGGTAACGGTACCGGTGGACCAGGTTACACCATCAAATGTGAAACTGAAGGAAATCCACACAGACACGGTACTGGCGCATTATCCATGGCACACGCCGGTAAAGACACCGGAGGAAGCCAATTCTTCATTACCCACTGTCCTCAACCACACTTAGACGGTGTTCACACCGTATTCGGACAAGTCATCAAAGGTCAGGATGTCGTTGACGCAATCCAACAGGGAGACGTAATGAACAGAGTGACCGTTGAAGAAAGATAAATACTTATCTTTCAATTTCTTTTTTATAATATCCAGATTATATTTTGCTAATCCTAATCATTATTTATACACATGTTTGTTTTTGGTAGACCTATTTTTGAAACCATCATTAAAAATCAGTTATAACACCATTCTTTTTGAAAATCTCAATTTTCCCGTCTACCACCTATTCAGTTAATTATTTAGAATAATCTCGAATTTAAATACATACTTAAAAAACTGAAGATTGATCCATTTGGTATTAAAATATTGAAAGTGCCAATAAACATACCCCAATTAGAATATTTAAGTATTCTTTGTTCTTATATCCTAAAAATATTATTACTAAACATAAGATTAATGTTAATACTAGTTTTATCATCTTATTAACCATCTCTCTTGGTTATCATTAATGTAGGAAGTATTATATACTATTGAATTAGAAAATATGAGTAGATATTATGGGAAATTAATCCCATACATTTCAGTAGTTCAATTAGTGCCGTAATCAACATTAGGACTGCTGAAATGAGTCTCATTTTTTCATCATCCATAGTATTATCACCTCCCTACAAAATACTTATCCATATTTTCTAATATATAAATTTAAGCAACATACCGTCTTAAAAATTGATTTAACTATGTAAAATTGCTTTGAAAAAACCATACTATATAAATATTTCCATAAAAATCATAAGTAAACCACATAGACTTTGAATGTGTTAGAATAAACACATGACCATTGCCACTAATTTGTAGAATTGGACTTAATTCCAACAAATGAAGCAAATACAGACGCCAAGCACAACACCACACAGATAATGCATGTTATTTGACAGCTGCTGATTAAAAAAGGATAGTACTGCTCAATGATTGGAACATCACCCATAACAAAAGCAAATACAAGTGTCAGTATGCCCATACTCATAGCCTGGCCTACCGTACGCATTGTTGCAACTGCAGCTGAGGCAACTGATGTGTCTTTCGGAGGAACTGAACCCATTATGACATTTGTGTTTGGAGGTGAGAACAAACCAAAACCTATACCATAAATAATCATGGAAACAATCAAGAATTCCATTGAAGTTGCACCGTCCAAAGATGAGAATAAAAACAGTGAAATTGTACCCAATGCCATTCCTATGGCCGCCAGGATTTGGGGAACGAACTTGTCTGACAATCTGCCTGCAATCGGAGCCAATGCAACCTGACACAATGGTGCAACAAGCAATATTATTCCTGCAGTCTGTGAATCAAAGCCCTTGATGTACTGCAAGTGATAATTTAGAATTGTTGTTACCGCATAAGTCGCCAGATAAGCACACAGTGATGCGAAGTTTGCTGAGAGGAACTTGTGATTTTTGAAAAACCTTATGTCAAACACAGGATTGTCCTGTCTAAGCTCAATTAATGCGAACATCACAAGAATTATTAAACCGAGAACTGTCAATATTATTCCCATTTGAGTGTTTAGAACAGTGAATCCATACATGAAAAGAACAATTCCAATTCCATATGTCAAAGATCCTTTTATGTCCAGCGGAATGTTTTCGAAGGAACTCCACTCCTCATCGATTCTTGTTAAAAGCAATGCAAGAATTACAAACAGGAACGGTACACCAAAAAGTACCACGGATCTCCATCCCAAATTATAGTTCAAAATTCCACCAATAACCGGAGACAGGGATAATCCAACATAAACTCCCGTGATATTTATTCCCAAAGCCTTTCCACGCTCTTCGGGAGGGAATGCATTCACTATCATTGCCATTGATGTAACATTGATAAAAGCCAGAGAAATACCTAAAATTAATCTGCAGACAAGGAACTGCTCCTGTGATGTGACAAGAACATTGACAATTGAAATTATGATAAATAAAACTATACTTACGATTGTAACTTTTTTAAGGCCGTATTTACCTGAAATTTGGCCTGCTGGAACCGACAGTACTGCCACAACCAATAAAAAAATAATAGTAACCCAATTCTGAATAATATTGCTCATTCCAAATTCCGTTGCAATGGATGGAATGACAATGGTTACTGCATTAACGGCAAATACTGTAAAAAACGATAATATCGTACAGATTAGTAAAAGCAAATTTTTTGATTCCATTGAAAAATTATATTTAAGTAATATGATAAATACTTTTCAAATTATTTCAATTTAGACATCAATCCTGATTTTCTTGCATAGTGGAACATGTACAATTGAACATATCCTGCATTTTCCCCAAACTCTTCCATTCCAAAGTCACGTACTTTAGCTACACTGATATCCTTTCCATCAAAATATAAATAAGACACAATCCTTTTTATCCAAACATCTGAAGGAAACGCTTCTCTGAAGTTGAAACCATAAAGCAATATGCAGTCAGCCACTTTCGGACCTACTCCCGGAACCTTTAGAATTGTCTCGAATGCTTCGTCATAGTTCATTTGTGAAATGTCTTGAAGGTCAATTTCATCTGTAAAAAGTTCACTTGCCTTTCTCATGTATGGTGCTCTATATCCCACACCACAATTTTTAAGATTATTTGTGCAACATCCAATATCTGAAATATTTGACAAATCAAATTCCTCTTCATCATCCAAATATACGTTTAATAGATCATTACTTTGAGGAAATGTATAGTAGTCTCCATATTGATTTCCCCAATTATGCTTAATGTCAGATATGGACTTTGTCCACCTTTTGATGGAATTGTTTGCAGAACAGATTGATGAGATTATGCACTCAAACGGATCGGGTGCCAAAAACAACCTTAGTCCATTGCAGAATTTAGACATTTCAGACAACTCTGCATGATTTCCCAAATACTTATAAAACTTATCCAAATCAAAATCCAAATCAAAAATATAGCTTAATTTTGAAACAGCCTCGTTTTGAGAGACATTCCCTTCAAAATCAAAATCCAGAAATTCACCGGATTGCCTTACATTAAAAATAACCGGACTGCCATTAACATCAACAACATTAGAAAAAGTACCCTCAACCTCACCCCATGGAGGCTGTGAAGTCTGACCTGACATTTGGGTCAATTCCAAGTCAATAGGTTTTCTGATAATCATAAGCGGACAGCCACATTATTTTCTTTCAGGTATTCCTTTACATTTCCTATTGAATATTGGTTAAAGTGAAATATGCTTGCTGCCAGAGCCGCTGAAACATCAGTTTTTTCAAATACTTCCAGAATGTGTTTTGGTTCTCCAACACCACCACTGGCAATCACCGGAATGTCAACCGCATCATTGATTGTCTTGTTCAACTCAATGTCATATCCGTTTTGGGTTCCGTCCCCATCCATACTTGTGAGCAATATCTCTCCGGCTCCCCGTTCCTGACATTCAACCGCCCATTGAATTGCATCAATGCCTGTGAATTCACGTCCGCCATAGATACTGGTATCAAACCAGCAGTAACCTTTATCTGTTTCAATAACGATTTTATCCTTTGCATCATCGGGATGGTCAACATATCTTCTTTTAGCATCAATTCCAATAACAACAGCTTGAGATCCTACAACTTTTGAAGCTTCCGTCAATAGTTCAGGATTTTTAATGGCCGCAGTATTTGTTGAACATTTATCAGCACCTGCCCTAAGCATCTTGATGTAATCGTCAACCTTTCTTATTCCTCCACCGACACAAATGGGCATGAATACGTTTTCAGTCAATCTGTCAATAACGTCTGCCATTGTTGCACGGCGTTCATGTGATGCAGTGATGTCTAATACAACTACTTCATCCGCTCCTTCCTCATAGTATCTTGTTGCAAGGTCTACAGGGTTGCCTGCATACTTAATTTCCTTAAATTCAACACCCTTAACGACCCTACCTTCGGGAACCTGCAAATCACAATCTAGGCAAGGAATAATTCTTTTAGTCAACATAATATCTTATAATAAAAAAAAGAGTATTGTTTTTTAAAAAACAATATTTTTAAGCTGAATATCTTAAAACAAAACAGAATATAGCTAAAATTACAGTAGCTATTAATACATGCTCAGGTGCGAGTTTTGGACCTAAACTTTCTTCATCAAAGTATCTAACTAAACCTGCACCGGTTTGAGGCATAGAAATCTTATCATTTTTTTTCGCCATAATTAATCTCCTATAAAATCAATTAATATAAAATAACTGAATATAATTATTTTCCTCATCATATATAAAGTTTAAATTTTTTCCTTTTTGATTACTTTAATATCACTGATTCTTGTGTCAGGATATTGTCCGTCTTCATCCTTCTCAACGGCCTTTACCATATCCCATACAGTCAAAAGAGCGACACTGACACCAGTTATAGCCTCCATTTCAACACCAGTTTTACCTAAAGTGTTTACAGCACATCGGGCTATGATTTCATTGCTTTTGACTTCGAAATCAAGTTCTATTCCTGTCAAAGCCAATGGATGGCAAAGCGGAATTATTGAAGAAGTATTTTTAACAGCCTGAATTCCTGCAATTTGAGCAGTAGTTAAAACATTACCTTTTTTGATTTCTTCGTTTTGTATCAGTCTTATTGTATTTTCATCTAAAAAGATGCTGCCTGTGGCAATAGCCCTTCTTTTTTGGTCTGGTTTGTTACCTACTTCAACCATATGTACGCCGTTTTCTGTTAAGTGTGTAAATTCATCCGCCATAATATCTACTTCTCGCTTACTTCAATTACATCCAATTGTTCACAAACTGCATTAACACCCAATATTTCACCAACATTAGGGTGGCTTCTTCCTTCATCACCTGAAATTAATTCCTTAATGTACAATCCGCCTTCAGTTTTAATAATCATGTTGAAATGAGTGTCATCGATAATTTCATAAGATAAATCTATTACATGCTTGATACGTACCTTGTCTGCACGTCTCCTAAGGACCCTTAAAGGAGTTTGCTGGCGAATTTCATCCAGTTTTGTCAATTCCTCCAATTTATTCATATCAAATGCCCCATCACATTTTACAAGTGCCTGATAAACCTTATAGGTGTCTGGAGAAGACTGCTTAATTTCTGCCTTGCGCCTTCTCTCGCAGAGGTGTAGATTATGATAGGCAGTTTTGCCTTCATTGATTTTATTGATTTCTTCTTCCAGTTTAGCCAAGTCAAGATTTCTTATTTTAGGTTCTTTGATTTCAAGAACAAAAGGCCTTCCTGAGCCTAACATTAATACATCAATGTCTTCACGACCGGCGCCATGGAATTTGGCTTCCTTACCTTTAGTCAATTTTAAAAAATGCTCGGAAATTAACTCTTCTACGGATTCTGGATACTGCTTTCCAGTGTGGTTGCACTCTTCACAGCCTCTTCCCTTACATTTGGTACATGGCCATTTTGTTTGAGGAATTCCACGTTTGAACTTATTGTACTTTCCTTCAATATATAACGGATTAATTTGAATTCTGACTTTCGGCTCCTTGACCAAATCTATGTTAAAGACAATGTCCTGGGACTCAAATTCTGCTTCCTTATCATACATTTCCCAAATTCCAAGACCAATAATCCTGTTGACTTCCTTTTTAATGGTTTCTACGCCCAAATCGAATTTTTCAGACAACTCTTCATCTCTTTTTTGGATTTCCTTATCGATTTTGGATCCAACAAGGAATGTGTTGAACTCAATGCCCAATTGATTTATTTTATCGTCAATCTTTTTGTATAAATCATCATCTAGCTTGTCGAACAGATTATCACAGACAACACAATCCGCATCGTTCAAATCAATATCCAATTCTCCGCATACTTTCTCTGCCCTTTCGATGTTATTGTTTCCATCGATTGTCTTTGATAATTTACGTCCCAAGCAATTTTTGCAGATTTTCCCATCAGTTTCTTCTAAAATTTTTTTAGCTAAATCGTACATTTTATCTATTCATGAATTGGCCCATCATACGGTTCATTGCACCGCCGCCTAAACGGCCCCCACGTTTTCCTATTCCTTTCATTGTCTTTTTGGTATTGTTGTAGTATTTTAGAAGTTCTTTGACTTCGCTTTCCTGTACACCAGATCCGCGAGCGATTCTGCGAATGCGTGACTGTTTAATGATTTTAGGATTTAACATTTCTTCTTCTGTCATTGAAGACATCATGATTTTATATGTATCAATCTTGTCTTCTGTCATTTTGGATGCTTCTTTTGAAATCTTGTTTCCCATGCCGGGAATCATGTTGAGCACCTGTTGCATCGGTCCCATCTTGTTCATCATTTCAAACTGGTTTTTCATGTCCATCAATGTGAACTTACCGGTCAGCATGTTGTTCATGGTCTTTTCTGCAACGTCCTCGTCGATATTCTCTTCAGCCTTTTCAATAAGGGATTTAATATCTCCCATTCCAAGCAATCTGGAAATGAATCTTTCAGGATCGAACAGCTCAAAGTCGTCAATCCTCTCACCTGTACCGATGAACTTGATTGGTGCGCCTGTTTCTGCAACAGCAGACATTGCACCCCCTCCTTTAGCTGAACCGTCTAGTTTTGTAATAATAATTGAACCGATATCGGTTGCCTGTGAAAATGCCTTGGCCTGCTCTCCAGCCTGCTGGCCAATGGTACCGTCAATGACAAGAATAGCCTCATTCGGATTGATGATATTGTCCAGTTCATCCATCTCAGCAATCAAATCCTCTTCCTGCTTGTGCCTACCGGCAGTATCGAAAATGATAACTTTCCTGTTTTTGAATTCCTGCAGACCTTTCTCTGCAAGGTCAAGAGCATCCTTGTTGTCAGGATCCCCATATAAAGGAACATCCATCTCTTCAGTCAATTGCCTTAGCTGTTCGTAAGCTGCAGGCCTCCATGTGTCTGTACAGACAACAGCAGGATTGAATCCTTTTTTCTGCAGGTATCTACATAATTTACCGATTGTGGTAGTCTTACCACTACCCTGAAGACCCAGGAATAATATTTTGTATGGCCTTTCATTAATGTCCAATCCGGCGGCTTCGCTGCCTAAAAGATTTACCATTTCCTCATAGATAATAGTTATAACATGCTCTCTTGGAGTGATTCCCTTTGGAGGTTCCTCTTCAAGAGCCCTTGATTCAATTTTTTTAGATAAATCTAAAACTAATTTAATGTTAACGTCGGATTGGATTAATGCACGCTGAATATCTTTAACAACTTCTTTAATTGTTTTTTTGTCAATAACTGACATTCCCACTAATTTTTTCATTGTATTAGTAAGATTTTCTCCTAAATTTCCGAGCATATTAATCACTTGAATATAATTGATTTTAGAAAACTTATATAATTATAATAAAATATATTTATATTTAACAAGTTTTAAATTTTTGTGTGAGACTATGTTAGAAGAAGTAATAAAATCATTAGAGGCATCCCCAATAGTAAAGAAAGGTGATTATAACTACTTTGTAAACCCAATAAGTGATGGCGTTCCAGCAATGGATCCTATAATGCTTAGAGAATTGGCATTTGCTGTTCATAAACATGCTGACTTGGACATTGATAAAATCGTCGCCGTTGAAGCAATGGGAATACACCTTGCAACTGCCCTGTCACTTGCAACTGACATTCCTTTTGTTGTAATACGTAAAAGACAGTACGGACTTCCTGGCGAAACCGAAGTATATCAAAAAACAGGTTACGGCTCATCAAACCTTTATGTGAATGACTTGCACGAAGGAGAAAAAATTTTACTCATTGACGATGTTGTAAGTACCGGAGGAACATTGGTGGCCCTGATAAAAACATTGGAAGACATGGGACTTGAATTGAAATCCGTAGTGGCAATTATCGATAAGGGAGAAGGTAAGGAAATCGTCAAAAAAGAGACTGGCGTTGACGTTTTATCCATAGTCAAATTAGACGTCATTGACGGAAAAGTGGTTATCGAAAGCACAATTGAAGATTAAAATGTCAATGTATGAAATGGACCTGGACAAGGTAATCCGAAAGATAAACTCAAAAGATGCGCAGATTGTTGGGCTTCAGTTTCCGGAAGGTCTTAAGATGCAAGCCATCAAGATAGCTCGCCAGATTGAAGATGAAACTGATGCAACAGTCATAATTTCCGGAGATCCATGTTTCGGCGCCTGTGATGTAAGTGACTGGAAAATGAAAGGTTCAGTTGACCTGATTGTTCATTACGGCCACACCCCACTTCCGCTGAAATATGAAATTCCAACTCTTTTTATTGAAGCATTTTCAAATATCGACATTAAAAAAGACCTTGAAAAATGTTTGGATGAACTAAAAAGCTATTCAAGAATAGGATTGGTGACAACAACACAACACCTCCATCTTTTAAATGAAACAAAAGATTTTCTAGAGGATAATGGAAAAGAAGTCATTCTCGGATCTTCACCATCAACAAGAAAAGGCCAAGTCCTGGGATGCAATTTCTCATCAATCAAGGATTTGGACGTCGAATTAATTCTATTCATAGGCAGCGGAAATTTCCACCCATTAGGAATAAAGCTATTTTCAAACGTTCCCGTTCTAGCGCTTGACCCATACAACAGCGAAATAAGAAGTATGGATGAATATGCAGACAGGATTTTAAGAATAAGATTTGCAAGAATAACAAAGGCGAGGTCTGCTAAAAAATGGGGAATAATAGTCTCATCAAAAGAGGGCCAGTACAGGATGGCGCTTGCAAGACAGTTGAAAAAGACACTTGAAGATAGCAGCATGGAAGCCTATATCATTTTGGCTGACAATATAAACCCAGATATATTATTACCTTATTTTGAATTGGAGGCATTTGTAGTGAGTGCTTGTCCTAGAATAGCTATTGATGATTCGCAGATGTATAAAAAACCACTTCTGACACCTCAAGAATTGGAGATTGTATTGAACAAAAGAGAGTGGGAAAATTATCAGTTGGATGAAATTTTATTCCATGAAAGGTATAAATAGCTTTAAATATGAATATAAATAAAATTATTATATTAAAGAAATTTTTATAAAATCTTTGTTTTGGTGATTTTAATATGGATATGAAAGAGGAAAAAATAGTAATGCCTGGAGATAAATTGGGAATAATTGAGCAATATCTCCCAGGAGAAGGTACTTATGATGATAATGGAGATATCAAATCATCTGTACTTGGTAATGTTAAAATTAATCAAAAAATGAAGGTTATTTCTGTTGAGGGCAATGCAAAACCTGCACTATTAAAAGTCGGCGATATCGTGTATGGCCAAATTACTGATATCAAGCCTCAAAGGGCTAATGTGAAAATCGAATGCATGAAAGACAATGCAAGGCCATTAGCACTGCCATATATGGGTGCAATCCACATCTCTCAAGCAAAAAAAGATTATCTCGAAAAGTTATCTGATGCTTTTAGAATAGGAGACATCATACAAGCTAAAGTTGTTAAAATTACTGGAGATAATGTTGATTTAGGTACAGTAGATGACGATTGCGGAGTACTTAAAGCAATGTGTACCAGATGCAGAGATTACATGCACACAACCTCAAAAGAAAATGAACTTCAATGTAATACTTGTAATAAAAAAGAAAAACGTAAAGTTTCTAAAAACTACGTTAATGATTAATTAAGGTTGATAAAATGGAAAATATTGAAATTATTGAAGATAAAACTTTAGAATTAACATTTATTGTAAAAGATGAAAGTCACGGAGTCTGCAATGCTTTAAGACATATTTTAATGCAAGACCCTGACGTGGAATATGCTGTTTACAATATCGATCACCCACTTACTGGAAAACCGGAAATGACTATAAAAACCAAAAGAGGAAAAAGGCCAAGAGTGGTATTGAAAAAAGCAGCAGGAAAACTACAAGAAGAAAGTGCTGATTTTAGAAAACTTATCGAAGAAGCTTTATAGCTTCACTATTATTTTTTTAATGTGATTTGATGGCAAATTACAAAATTCCTTCAATTACTGCCGACATCTTTATTTTTGATGATGATTTTAATTTCATTTTAATTAAAAGAAAAAATGATCCTTATAAAGACTGTTGGGCATTGCCCGGGGGATTTGTAGAATATGGTGAAAGTGTAGAAACTGCAGCAATCAGAGAAGCAAAAGAAGAAACAAGCATTGATGTTGAACTTAAAAATCTAGTCAATGTCTACTCAAAACCTGACCGAGACCCAAGAGGACACACAATAACCGTAGCATTCACTGCTAAAGGAAATATGAATGAAATGAAAGCAGATAGCGATGCTAAAGAAATTGCAATTTTTTCAGCAAAAGACCTTGATGAAATAGAAATTGCATTTGACCATGCACAAATTATTGCAGACTGCTTAAAAATTGCAAAAAATAACTTATAATGACATAAATTTAAATAAGTTAAAAAAAAGATTTAAAGAATATATATTCAAAAAATAGATATAGAGGAGAGTTAAATGGAATTTTGTCCTGAATGTGGAGCAATGATGCTTCCAAATAATGGAGTCTTAAAATGTAATAGTTGCGGATATTCCAATGAATTATCCAACAATAACGATTATAAAGTTTCAGAAGAAGTTGAAGCTAATGAAACCGTTAAAGTATTAGGTGAAGACGTTGATGTACGTCCAACTACAACTGAAACTTGTCCAGAATGTGGAAATGACAAAGCTTATTATGAATTAAAACAAACTCGTAGTGCTGATGAAGCACCTACACGTTTCTTTACTTGTACTGAGTGCAAACATACTTGGAGAGAATATGACTGAGGGCTGTTCATGAAAGATTCTAAAGATAAAGAGCATAGGATTTCCAATCTTAAAGACATGATCGACAACATTAATGATAATGAAGTTAAGGAAGAAGAAGAAATCGAAGAAGATTTAGAGTTAATCAATTACCTTAACGAAGATAAAGTCGATTATGATAATTTGGAAATCGATGACGAATTCATTTATCATCCAAGTGATGACGATGATGCTATTAATTTAGAAGAAAACCCTATTAATGAAGATTTTATAATCAACACTCCAAAAGAAGAAAACGAAAATGAAGATGCAAATGAAAACGAGGAATTCTTTGATGATTTCACTAGTGATATGAGCGAAAGCTTTGATAATATCGTTAATGCCAAAATCGGAAGAACTCCTATTTTAGCTGTTGTCAGTACAGTTATAGGATTAATTTTAATTGTCCTCTCAGCTATAGTATTCTCATCCCGTAGTGATAGAGTCATAGACAATGTTGTTTCAGGTGAAACAAACTTCATTGCAGTAATATTTTTAATATTCGGTTTATTAATGGTAATTTACGGACTTTACAAAATCATCGGATTCAAAAATCCCTTGGAAAGTTTGTCCAGCAGTATAGATTCAGTTGAAAGCAATGAAACTACTGCTAAAAAAGAAGAACCAGAAGAAAAAGTTATCCAAAAAAGTAACATTCCACTAGACAAGGAATCTTACAAAATTGGTGAATTTAATCTTAAAGAATTGAAAAATAAACTTAAAAAACCATCCACCCCTAAAAAACCAGCACCACCGACTCAAGAAGAGTTGGATAAAATTCCTCCAGCCCGTGAAAAACCTAAAGAGAAAAAAGGTTTGACAGCTGATGAGATTGAAGAAATGGAATACGAACAGGTTGTTCGTGAAAGCGAAACCATTGATGATATTTTTGCTGAAGTTGAAGATATTGATGAAATGCCTATAATTTCTGTCGATAGCGAAGATAAAACAAAAAAATAAATTTTATTAATAATTTTAAGGGCCTGTGGTCTAGTCAGGAATGACGCAGGACTTCGGATCCTGAGGTCGGGGGTTCAAATCCCTCCAGGTCCGCCTAATTTTTAACACGAACGACAGCCTCTTTGAAAAAGTCAGGTATCAATGACCTATACATTGGACTTTTAAAGAGCATGTTAATGTCACTGTCAATAATGTATGTGTAACATGAATCATCTTCAGCCCTCATTCCACGCCCGTATGCCTGCATTAAGGTCATTACGGTTTTGTATGCATACCATTTCTTATCCCTTTTCATTCTCATATTGACCTGCTTGTCCCCAAGATATGGGAACGGCATTTTATAGATGATTTGGAATCTGCATTTATCATAAGGTAAATCCACACCTTCACTCATTGAAGGTGATACCAATACCAATGGATTTTCATCCTTTTCAAAGAAATTCAAAATTTGTTCACGGTTTTTTGAGGTATGAGAGATTAATCTTGAGTTATACAGGTTATTTAGAATATATTGCTGACATTTATAGCTGTGAGTGTGAATCAGACCCTTGTCGCCTTCATGCTTTTTGAGAATTTCCTGAAGTATCGGGATTGTTTTTGGAGCAGTGTTTTTTATCCTGTTTGCAGACATCTTACCAGCCAAGTTAAGAATGATAGGTCGTTTTTCCTTTGTGAATGGACTGTCCACCTTAATGTGATATACTTCATTAGGATTTAGTCCCAGCCATTTTGAAAACATTTTGTGTGAAAGAATTGTAGCACTCATAAAGATTACAACATCACCATACTTTAACAAATTATTTTTCGCATAATGGTGTACCCTTAACGGCTTAAAGATTACACCAGTCTCTTCAGCATCAATAACCCAGTTTTTAGGTTCCTTTTCCAAGTTGTTAGATAAGGTTTTTAATCTTGAAATTGTTGAACGGATCCTGTCAGCCTTGTTCTTTTTCACATCTTTTAAATCAATTTCTTCATAGCTTTCCCTGATGGCATCAATTTCCATTATCCAATCTTTAATTTCACCATCTTTTATTGTTTCGGGAGAAATTACCTTACTGATATCCTTTTCAAGAACCCTATTGTATAACGCAACCTCCATAGTTGCCATCAGTTTGTTTTCGATGTTGTGAGCTTCGTCTAAAATCAGCAAAGAACGTGGAGCAAAGTGCTTTACGTAATTCAGCTCCATAATTGCATAATCATAATTCATCAATGTAATTGGTGAGTTTATTGCATTGGCCTTCTGGTTCCAATAATGGCAGTGGTTTGATGATTGGTAAAACAGAGCCCCTCCAAATGAATCTTCAAAAGCCAGCTCTGAGTCCAGAGACGGATTTTTAGCGATTCCATAAGGACAGAAGAAGTTGCTTGAAGTTGGAGCGGTTTTACATGTACCCATATCACAGTTCATTTCCAAATTACTGTTCAGGCATGCGAAATTTCCCCTTCCCTTGACCAAGGGGAAATCAAACTCATCAGAATACTGTGACTGCAGCTGTTTGGTCATTGTCAATATGTAAGCAGATTCATACATTTTTGCAAGGGTTGTGGCAATAGCTGATTTTCCAGTACCTGTTCCGGCTTCCAAAATAATATACTTATAACCCTGGCGAATTGCATCGTTAATATTCTGTATAATATCCAACTGGCCAAATCTAGGCTCTTCGAATGGGAAATTTTCAATTATCTCATCATCTATATTAGGGTAAATTTCCTTTAGATATGCAACAGTGCCCTCATCCAGCTTATGATTGTCAATAGAATAGACTTCAGGGATTTCATCATCTAAAATTGAATGTGTGACTTTCTTTTGAAAGCTAAATAAGTTAGTAGGGCCTTTTGACTTACCATTACTTGAATTTCCACAAGTACAATTACTTTTTAACATGCCACAGTTTGGGCAAAACATTGAATTTGACATTAAAAATATATTAGTTAGTATAATATAAATAAATTATAGGAAGAGCATTTGAAAATAAATATTCAAATTGAATTATTGTTATTATAAGTGATATTATGGCAGAAAAAGGAAAATTGTATGGAATTGGTGTTGGACCTGGAGATACTGAATTACTAACATTAAAAGCGGCAAGAATATTAAAAACCGTTCCAGTCGTATTCACACCAAAATCAGCTAAAGAAAAGGAAAGCATTGCACTGTCAATCGTAAGACCAATACTTGAAGAAAGACAAGATTACAAAAGATTAATGCTAGTTACTCCTATTTTTCCAATGATTGAAGATAAAGAGGAACTTGAAAAAATATGGACAAGCGCTTCTGAAATGATTGCTCAGTACCTAGACAGCGGAAGGGATGTTGCATTCATTACACTCGGTGATCCGTCAGTATTCAGTACATATTCTTACCTTCAAAAGAAATTAAAAGGAAATTATGAAATTGAAACAGTCCCTGGAATCACATCATTTACAGCATGTGCTGCAGCAAGAAATGAAGCACTGGTCGAACAGAATGATATTTTAACAGTTGTTCCTAAAATTGATGACAGAGTAGAACAAATACTTGAATACAGTGATTCCATAGTTTTGATGAAAGCCTCCAGAAACACTGCACAATTAGAACAAGTAATAGAACAAAAAGAAAGACCTAAAGATATCTATTCAGTGCAAAACTGCACTCGCGAAAATGAAAAAATAATTGAAGGATTTTCTAATGAAAAACCTTATCTTACCACCACAATCATCAAATTCAAAGATGACTAGTAGGTTTTGATTGCCAGAGGTTCTATTTCAAAGACACATTTTTCATCTCCCATAGTATAGCACTGTGTTTCAATAACACTTACGGGGAGATTGAAAAATTCCGTAAATAGACCTTCAAATATGCCAGTGTCTAAAAAGCATGCTGGCTTTCCTGTTTTTGGAAGTAGCTCACATTCAAAACAGTCATATGTTGTGATTTTTATTATTTGACCTATGTCAAAGGTGAGTCTACCTAAACCTTTTCTTTGCCAGAAAGCGGCAAGATTATTCAAGAAAACATCCAAATCATCATCATATAATTTATTGAAAATGGATTTACCTATACTGTTACCGGTTGATTGGAGGATTGGATCTATATTTATTCCTTCCTGGATGAGCATTGCCTTTAATGTGTGGAAAAGCAATGTGGAAAATTCAGCATCCTCATCCACAATATTTTTGATTAAGTAATCAGATTGAGTCTCTTCTATTTCCTTTGGTTCGGACAATTCAACTGAGCCAATGTATTTTGAATTCAGGAAAAATATTTTTTTTCTGTTGTCGACAGGGTGAACTCTGTATGATATGATTCCACTTTCCCTTAAACTTTTAAGGTGTACTGAAACTGTTGATTTTGATTTACCAGTGTTGCTAACTATTTCATCAAACTCCATATCACGGTCTCTAAGCATTTCTAAAATTGTAAGTTTTACTGGACTTTTTATAACATTTACCCCAATGCTGTCATCAGCATTTGAGAAAATCTGAATAGGTTTCTGTTCGCTCATTTGTAATATCCCCCAATATATAGTTATATTTAATATTTTTAAGTTAATAAATATATCTATAATTTAAAAAAAGCATATTTGTTTAATATTTTTTAAAAAAACTAAACATTTATTAAAATAAGAAATGAAATAAATACGAACTGTTCGTTTAAAACCTATAAAACAGTTCGTATACAAAACTGCAATACTTAAAAAAATCATAATTTGAACAATCTTTTGGCATTTTGAGTTGTTATTTCAATGACATCATCTTTTCCGATGTCAAATTCATGTGCCAATTTTTCTATAATATAATTTATGTTAAGTGACGTGTTTTTTTGCCCCCTTTTTTGTTCCGGAGCCAAATATGGGGAATCTGTTTCCACAAGGATATGATTAACATCAATGTTTTTAACCATTTTTCTTGTTTTCTTGTTGTTGGTATGAGTAATAGGTCCTGCAATTCCAATGTAAAAACCCAATTTTATGAATTGTTGCGCCATTTCAGCAGAACCCAGATAGCAGTGCATGGATCCTGCCACATCATGCATTTTCAATATGTCATAAGTGTCCTGCATCGACTTTCTGGAATGCACAATCACAGGTAGGTTGTGTTTTTCAGCAAGACCAATCATCTTTACAAACAACTCCTTTTGCTTATCCTTGTTTTCCTTTGTGAGATAATAGTCAAGGCCAATCTCTCCCACTGCAACAACATTTTCGTTTTCCAGCTGCTCATCCAATAATGATATATCATCTTCCGTCACGTCATCGGAAAATGTATATAAATATCCCAAAGCGGCATGGACATTATCGTATTTGCCAGATAACTCCAACACTTCCAGGTTACTTTGCGGGTCAGTACCATTCAAAATTATATGGATATCGCTTTTTGCAGATTCTTTTATTATTTCCTCTGCATTTTCCATTTCACTTGCGTAAATGTGGCAATGCGTATCTATTATCATAAAATCCCCATGAATATTATTGCATTAAGTTTTTATTGTTATCTAAACAATAATTATATGATTAATTAAATTATATTTTTTGGTGAAATGAGATGGATGAAAAGTTTTCAAGAACAGAAATGTTAATTGGAAATGACGGAATGGAAAAATTGAATGATGCTACTGTTGCCGTTTTCGGTCTTGGCGGCGTAGGGTCTTTTGTCTGCGAAGGACTTGCAAGAAGCGGAATAGGAAATTTCATTCTGATAGACTTTGATAAAATTGATGAAACTAACATCAACAGACAGCTGATTGCAACCGTCGACACAATCGGCAGGTATAAGGTTGATGTCATGGCGGAAAGAATCCTGAAAATCAATCCAAATGCAAACGTTAAGACATATAAGGAGTTCTATATGGCAGATTGTGAAATAGACATCATCACAGAGAATCTGTCCTATGCGGTTGACTGCGTGGACACCATAATGGCAAAGATTGCTATCATCTGCAAGTGCGATGAGCTTAATGTTCCAGTAATCTCTTCAATGGGAACCGGAAACAAGTTGGACCCCACAATGTTTGAAGTTGCTGACATCTATGATACAACAGTTTGCCCACTTGCCAAAATAATGAAAAAGGACCTAAGAAAGAGAAATATTGAAAAGCTGAAAGTGGTCTATTCCCAAGAACATGCGATAAACACCAACGACCATCCCATAAACAAGGACAGGAAATTCAAGGTGAAAGGAAGCGTTTCATTCGTTCCATCAGTTGCGGGACTGACAATTGCTGGTGAAGTGATAAAGGATATTGCAGGCAAATAATATTACAGAGATGATTTCATGGATGAAGAAATAATTTTTAAACCTATCGGCTACATTAAATCCCCCTACGATGATGTTGAGAATATGCCAAAGTCTACCAGAGAATCCGAAAATGTTGAAGCGGAAATTATTATCAATGAGGAGTATCTGGAAAGCATGTCCAGCATGAAAGCCGGTGAAGAGTACATGGTATTATTCCATTTTCACAAATCAAAAGGATTCAAGCAAAGAGTCCCGTTTAGGGGAAACGGCCCAATAAAGGGATTGTTCTCAACTCACGCACCAAATAGGCCGAATCCAATAGGCGTTTCCACAATCAGAATTAAGGAGATTAAAAGCAATGTCATCAGGTTTGCCGGTGTTGACATGTTGAACGGCACTCCAGTACTTGACATTAAGGATATTCTTTGAAAAAAATTTAATAGATAATATGTCAAATGATATACTGAAAGAATTAAGAGCAATAACGAAAAATAAGGAATGCTGGAAAGAAAATATTGACAATGTTGCCAGCAAATTGAATGGAAATTATTCATCTAGCGTTAAAGCAAAAGCATTATGGCTTCTTGGAGAGATGGGACTGAAGTATCCCAGAGAAATAGAAAGATATGTCGAGGATATTGCCTGCTACCGGGAAGATAAAAATCCAAAATTGCGGGAAAGGTCCGCCAATGCCCTGGGAAGAATAGGCCGAGGCGATGAAAATCTGGTAATTCCCCATTTGGACAGATTAATGAAAATGAGACATGATGAATCCGAAAACGTGAGACATGCATTCATCTGGGCCTGTGAAAACATAGCTACAAGTGCTCCTGAGCTATTTTGCGAAAAACTGGAAATCTTTTATGAAATGATTAGTGATTCTAGTGAGAAAGTCCGAATAGAAGCACCTGAAATGTTTAGGGTAATTGGAAAAAGAAAACCAGATTACGTAAAACCCTACCTTGAAAAACTGGAATGGATTTCAGAAAATGATGAAAATCCTATTGTCCGCATTCATAGTGCAGGTGCAGTTCGAATTACAAAAAAAGCAATGAAAAATATTTGCCAATGATTAAAAACCTATATATCATTCAATAGAAAATATATTTATGGACAAACATGTGAAATACTTCATTCTAGCAATATTGCTGACTGCAAATTTAATTTTTCAGTGCACTTACAGTTTTAGTATATGGGATACTTTTACATCTTCCCTACTCATCATCATTCTATTTTACCAGTTTGCTAACTTGGGCCAAAATAAAGTTTCAAAATTCCTGACATATGTCATGATGGTTGTTTGCATCATTGAAACCTACATTGGAATAAAAAATAATGATTGGCTTTTAGCATACGGATCTTTTGGTTTTTTATTGCTTTTACTTTGGGTATGCCTCGAACCTACCTTAAACACGTTGGCGAGATTTTTTTTAAGACACGGTCATTTTTCAACAGCTTTAAAGTTTGAAAACTTTTCCATATTCATATTTGGAAAAAAACCTTACATTCTAGCTATCAAAGGAAGTACTTTAAATATGCTGAAGCGCTACGATGAGGCCTTAGTTTGCTTGGAGGAATCCGAAAAATTAGGATATGACCATCCGTTCCTTTATTCGAATCTGGGCTATTGCAACAGCTATCTTGGAAATTATGAAAAAGCATTAGATTATTTTAAATTAGCATCAAAGATTAATCCTAAGGAATTTGGATATTTATTTAGCATTTCACAAATATTGATTGCATTAGGCAATTACGATGAAGCTATAAATTATATAAATAAGGCCTATGAATTAAATGAAAATAATGAATTGCTAGATGAACTAATTGAAGAGATTAATAAACTATCCAATTAACTTTGAAAACATTATTTCCAGAGATGAAACCTAAATACGAACAATTCGTATAAAACTTATAAAAAAATTCCGATACTTATCGATTTCAAGCACTAAAACTACTGTATAAAACTAATTTTCTAATAAAATAAGAACTTAATAATAGGATAGAGTTAAAAATAACTCTAAACCATTATTAAAAATTGGAACCATAAAATGAATTCCAACGAATATCCAATAATACTACTTTCCTTTTTTTAATATATAAAATTTTGTAAAAAAATAAAAAGTAATACTTTATATAATAAAAGTAATAAATAATAGTACTCTGGAACAGATAAAAATTCTATATAAAATTAGGAGTCATAGAATGATAAAGCGAATATCCAAAATATTTTATCCTCCTAAGGAAGGTGAGTTGATGGTAGAAATGCTTCTTGACTGCATTATTTTTTTAATAGTCACTTATATTCCTACCTATATTAGTTAAGAATATAACAAGCATTTTTCTGATTGACGATTGATAGGAATCAAAGCTAGGTTAACAGTTTTCAAGGTGAGGATTCTAAAAAACGAATTTCGATGAAGTGGAATTTTAATTTGTGACATTATTTGACAAATTGATTGAATTAATTAGTGTGGACCACCAATCCACTCTACCATCACCTCAAATATATCAAAAAATCATTAACTTAAGAAAAATTTTAATTAAAAAAGCAACAATTAATCAAACATATTTACGAACAATTCGTATAAAACGTATGATATTGTTCGCAACCTTATCGATTTCAATCACTAAAAACTCAAATAATAAGTTATTTAAAGTAATTTAAATGATAGCGAAAATCAATTAATATATTCATTTATTCCTGTGAGCTTTTCAATATCAGAGTAATCCCAATATTTGTTCTCCCAATGATAATAGACATCCTTCCTTTTCTTGAAAATTCTGAATGGAACAGTAGTATTATCATAAATATGAACAATATCGCAAATTTCAACCAATTCAGGAATAAGTTTTAGTGCCTTATAATATCTTGATTTGATTTTATCTTCAGGAACAGCATGGCCACCCATTGACTCCCTCATCCTCACTCTTGCCACATTAATTTTAAAATCAGAAGTTAAAACATAGATGCATCTGATAAAAAATCCTTTTTCTTTAGCTTTTTTAAGTAATTTAAGATTTCTATCTGTAGAAAGCACAGTTTCAAATGTAAAATCTTCATGTTTATCCAACATTGATTCTCTAAGCTCTTCAGCTTTAACTGCCGCTTCCAAATCACTGCACAAACTTGATTTTTTAATATCATCAGCGTTAATGTAAACACCAACAGTTCTAGCCATCCGAGTTATTGTAGTCTTTCCACTACCGTTTGGACCCGCAAAAACAATAATTTCAGGAAGTCGCTCAGTCTTTGACATAAACTCTCCTTCCATCAGGATATTCTAAATAAGCACATTTATTTTCATCATCATAACCAGCAATAGGAAGTCCTTTAATCTTACATATTTCTTGATCAATTCTAATAGCTGCCTTAAATCTTTCAGTAAGCTCTTCATCAGAAATACCACAGGTAGAATCCAGCTCATTACCTTCAGTCAAAATAATTCCTCCCTATTTAATTGTACTATAATCTATAAACTTCATTTATAATAAATATTTTTGAAGTGCAACTTTATGAAAAAACACAATTGTCATTATAAACCGTATGATATTGTTCGCAATCTTATCAATTTCAAGCACTGAAACTCCAATCAATTGTTTTCTAGTTATTATTAAATCCTTTGAAACTGAGGAAGATACAAAAATTAAATAAACAACAACACTCCATAAATTCATTATAACAGAATATTGTTTTAACTTCGTAAAATTGCTCTAACATCGTAAAATTTCTTTTATTTCAAACAAAAACTATATTTACTTCATAATTTAATATAATATTAAGTAATTTTTTCTCAATTAAGTGAAAGGAGGCTAAATTATGGATGAAAAATATGCTATAAAATTATTTGAAGAATATAAGATAAGAACTAAATGGGATCCTGAAATTGAAGATTACTATTATTCAGTGATAGATGTTATTGCAGTGCTTACAGAAAGTCAAAATCCCAATAGATATTGGAGCGACTTAAAAAGGAAACTATCAGATGAATCTGGTCAACCTTACGAAAATATCGTAAGGTTGAAACTTAAAGCTACCGATGGCAAAATGCGTAAAACTGATGCTGCCAATACTAAACAATTATTAAGAATCATACAATCAGTTCCTTCCCCAAAAGCCGAACCTTTTAAACAATGGCTAGCTCAAATGGGTAAAGAGAGACTTGAAGAAATAGCAGACCCTGAAATTGCCATGCAAAGGGCAATCAACACCTACCGCGATAAAGGATATTCCGAAGAATGGATAACCCAAAGAATGAGAACCATTGAAACCAGAAAGGAACTGACTGCCGAATGGAACAGGGCGGGAGTCAATGAAGGAATTGAATATGCAATTCTAACTGATGATATATCCAAAGCATGGTCAGGAATGTCAACAAAAGAATACAAACAATACAAAGGACTTAAAAAAGAAGGCCTAAGAGACAACATGACCAACATTGAATTAATATTAAACACACTGGCAGAAGCATCAACAACTGAAATCAGCAAAGTTGAAAATCCAGATGGGTTTGATGAAAGCCGTGACGTTGCAAAACGTGGCGGTAACATTGCAGGAAATGCAAGAAAAGAACTTGAAGCAGTAACTGGCAAATCAGTCATCAGCAAAAAGAATTCTAAAAATCCTGAATTATTGGATGAATAATTAATTCATCCCCTTTTTTGTTTTTTGATTATGTAAGTAGAGAATTTTCATACATTATTTAACTATTTTTGAAAAAACCACCATTCCACATAATATAGAAATAAGAATAAACAATTTGTATAAAACTTATAAAAAAGCCGATATTACTCTTTTTCAGCACTGAAACTCTGATAAAAAATTTCTTTTGTAGTGATTGATAAATCATTTGAAACTGCGGAAGATAATAAAATTAAATCAGCAATACAACTCCATAAATTCATTGTTAATATGAATATTGTTTTAACTTCATAAAATTGCTCTAACATTGTAAAATTGCTTTTATTTCAAACAAAAACTATATTTATTCTTAAATTAATATAATACTAATTAATTAATTATTTATATGATAAAATAAGAGTAATGGAGAAATTTAATGACTAATAAAAGATTTATCATAGAGTGCAATGGCATAATAGACAATTGGAAAACAACAAATAAAGGCACTTGCGAAGATAGACTCTCATGGAGTGAACTCTGTGACACCCCAAATTAGCTGGATAAGTTGGCAGATGAGAATCTTGATGAGTATAAACTCATTGTTGAATTAGAAAGCGAAATTCAACATTTGAAAGTTAAATTAAGTGATCTAGATAGATTTGTAGTGAAAATGAAAAAAGATTTAGAAAATATGGAGAGCATAATTGATGAAAGATAGATTTAGTTTTGATGGTGAGGACATCAAAGAATATGAAGATACACTCACTATGGAACAGATTTTGAAGAAACTGAACGATTATGATCGCTTCAGTAAAACTAAGGATAAAAAAATCAATAAATTAAGAGAAATCGAAGAACTCCAAAGAGAAGTTATTTGTGGAGTTGTTGCATACTTTAAATTAAAGGAGAGATGGTATTAAATGACCAAACTCCATTTTAACACTAATACAAAGTATTGGTGGTGGAATATGAATAATATTGTCATAAATTATCTGCATTGTAGTGAAGAGAACCATTTATATCTTGTGCATATGTCTTCTCCGAAACTTCGTATTGACCGATGTGGTGGAGATTCAAGGGTTTGGAGGTTTTGTTAATAATGCTTTCTAAATATCGTGCAGAAACTACTACTTGGAGCAAGAAATGGAGTTATTATTGCATGAATTATGATTGTGCAAATTGTCCTAAACGAGACGGACATATGTGTACAAATGAGGAGTGGATAAAATGATATGGGAAGTGTATAAAACTGATGGAAAACATTATATTATTCAAAATAATGATATCAATTGATTAAACTGAAAAAACTCATGTTGAGAAGTTATTGAAATGATTATATTAAAATGAGCAGTTAAAAAGAGATAAGAATGCTTTGAAGATAAAATATAAATCATTAAAGCATAATTTTGAGGCATTATTATGACTGAAAAACAATTTACAGTAGAAGACATCGAAGACATGATTCATAAATTAGGAGTATTAATAGCCGATGAGACACAAGGACTCCTCATTACAACTTTGAAAAAAAATTTTTTTGAAGAATATAAAGAATTTGACACAATAACTGCATGGGAGTGCTTAGTTGATGAAGTAAATCGTATACAATCCGTTATAGAACTACATGACTTTCTTGTAGAATGTAATGAGGAAGATTTAAAATTATTACTAGAAAGATTTGAAGGGTAAAACTATGCAAGTATACGCTAGAAATATCTATGCAATTTAATACATGCATTGGAAACGGAAATATTGAATGACGAATAAAAGAAAAAAAATAACTCTTGATGACTTTATTGGAATAATTGACATTCCACCAATTGAAGGAAGGTTCCAGGATATTCTTTCTACTCAAAAAATCTTAGACACTGAAACAGGTATTGAATATGATGGATTAGTTGATAGAGAATTTCTAGAGCTTGTCAATGAAATAGTTGAAGAAAAAGAAAAGTACTTTGAAATGGTAAAAATTAATACAAATCCCGCCAAAGAAGACAATTACATAAATTAAGGGTTTTTCAGAATATGCTCAAAAATACAAGAGACACAGAAAAAAACATAATTTTATCTTGAAATTGATGGTAAAATAGGATTATCCACAGTATTTTTAGCGATATACTATTCGTATGCTTATTTTTTAACACCCTTGAACTCTAATATAATTAATTTTACAATAATTAAAAAGCTTTTGAAAGCAAATTCGAACTAAGTCTTAATTAAATACTTCTAAATGGATATATTCCATTCTTTTCATAACTATTTTGAAGCCAGTAGGCAAGTATTGGGTCAGTAATTTGGTATTTGTCATTTGCATATTCAATTAAGTCAAAATCAAGCAGGCGATTCAACGGCCTATTAAGTGATCCGCTAGTAACTTCTAATGTGTTAGCTATTTCAATTCTTTTTTTAGGATTTCCAAGTAGAGAAATAATTATTTTCTGTTCTTGAAATGTTAATTTAGACCACATGAATACAAAATGTACTGCAAGAAAGTCAATCGAATCTTTAAATAACTCAATAATGTTATTTTCAGTTAAGGTGATGTTCTCTGGAAGAATTTTTGCAAATATATTGATGTAATATGGTATTCCTCGAGTACATTTGTAAAATCTTTCAAATCCTCCTTCATCCAGCAATATGTTTCTTGGAATTGATTCAATGTATTCCCTTGTTGTTTGTTTTGAAAATGGATAAATTTCAATTGTTAGCATTCTTCCTCCAAATGCTCCATCCTTTCCATTTAAATCATTGATTAAACTGTCTTTCAAGCTCATACTTCCACAAAATAAGTATGCAACATTTTTTTGGTTTTGAATGAAACTACGCATATACCATAAAAATTTGTCCACATTGTCTAAATCTTTAATCAATTGGATTTCATCGATGAAAATGAATACACCTTTTAATTTGTCACTATTGTCTTCGTAAATTTTTTGGGGCAATTCCATTACAAAGTCCGCCAATTTTGCATAATTCTCATCACTTTCAAATATTGGTACTGAAATGTGTTCGTAGGATAAAATCTTATCTATTTTGAAATTATTTGTTTTAAAGTATTTTTCTATTTTCTTGTCAACTGTTCTTAAGCCGAATTCATTCGAAGCTTTTATTATTGCATCATAGATTATTTTGATTATGCTGCCTCGAGTCAGCTTTTTTTGTTGGTATGCATTACTCCTTGACAGATCAATATCTACTACCAAATATTCCTTATCAAATTTATCTTTGATTTTTTTAATGAGTGCTGTCTTTCCTACTCCCCTAATTCCAGTCAATAGTATAGTGGGGGATGAATTGAATTCCGTGCTTCCTAATAAACTTGATAGCATATTAATTTCATCTACCCTGTTGTAGAATTGTGTTTCAGTTAAATTTGTATCTGTAATGCTTGCAATTTCATCCATATGAAAACCTCATGTAATCCAATTTGCATTATGTATTGTAGTATAATGTACTTTTAATTATATAATTAATTTTTCATTATATGTTGTATTATAATGTATTTTTCATTATATATATTCTTAATGTTATTGAAATCTTGTTTTGATAATTTGTGGATTGTATAAGAATGTTTCAAAGATTAAATCAAAATCTCTGATTCTTTGAATATTCCTAACATCAAACTGTTTAGTATCAGGCATAAAAGATTCATCACGGAATTAATTATATCAATCATCTTCAATTGAATAATCCCACATTTTTAAAACCTTTATTTTTTATTTTAAAAAATTTAATTCAATATTATATTTAATTACAAATTTTATAAGCTTTTTGTTTAAAATAAAAACAATATTATTATGTTAAAGCAATTTTACAGAAGTAAAACAATTTTTATAAAAGAAATTCTTAAAATAAAAAAGAACACTATTGAAAACATAACATAACCTGTAACATTACCAACAAAATTTAATTAATTAGGCAAATTATTTTGAAAAAAAATGCAAACTGTTCGTATAAAACTTATAAAAAAGTTCCGATACTTACTCTTTTTCAGCACTGAAACGCCCATATGAAATTTATTTTCAAAAACAAAAGAACATAATAATAAGAATAGGGTTAAAAACAAACCCTAAACCATTATTAAAATTAGAAATTCAAATTGAATTCTAACAAACATCCAATAATAATAGTTAATTTTTTTAATATATAAAATTTCATAAAAAAACTAAAAGTAATACTTTATATAAAAAAAGTAATAAATAATAATACTCTGGAACTGATAAAAATTTTTACAAATTAGGAGTAATCAAATTGATAAAACAGACATCCAAATCTTTTATCCTCCTAAGGAAGGTGAGTTGATGGTAGAAATGCTTCTTGACTGCATTATTTTTTTAGCAGCCACTTATATTCATACCTACATTGGTTAAGAATATAAGAAGCATTTTCTAATTGACGATTGATATGAATCAAATCTAGGTTGACAGTTTTCAAGGCGAGGATTTCTAAAAAACGAAGTTCAATGAATTGGAATTTTAATTTGTGACATTATTTGACTAATTGACTGAATTAATTAGTGGGTGGATCTACCAATCCACCATACCATCACTCCACAAATACTCTAAAATAAAAGTATTAAAAAATTTTCATGAAAAATTTATGTTTCTCATGTTTTCAAGAATCTATAAATTTTCCAATGCCGTCAACCTAATTTTTAATTTCATATTTTTTTCCTTTTATGTTGGTCTGTAGTTCAGATTGAATTTTCTCTGTTTTTTAGGGTTTCTTTTTGTTGTCTGTTTTTTCGTGGATTTGTTTGGGGATTTCGTGCAGGA
>JAFUIW010000064.1 GCA_017473945.1 Methanobrevibacter sp.
TAGTCGTTGAACCATGCAGTGGTTTCTGGGTCTTTAACTTTTCTGTAACCTACGTAATCGGAAGGTAATGCACCCATATCACAAGCACCTTGTACGTTGTTTTGTCCTCTTAATGGGTTTACACCAGTACCTTGTCTACCAATGTTACCAGTTAACATTGCAAGGTTTGCAGTGGACATAACGTTGTCAGCACCGTGAGAGTGTTCGGTAATACCTAATGAGTATACAATAGCTGCTTTATCAGCGGATGCATAATCAATAGCTAAGTGTTCAATTACTTCAGGTTTGATACCGGTAATTTCAGAAGCTACATCTAAAGTGTATTTTTGAACGGTTTCTTTCATTTCATCGAAACCTTTGGTTCTGTAATGGATGAATTCTTCATCTTGTAATCCTCTGTCGATGATTACTTTAATCATAGCGTTCATTAAAGCTACGTCAGTACCGGTTTCTAATTGTACATATTCATCTGCGATTTTAGCAGTAGGAGTAAATCTTGGGTCTAATACAACTAATTTAGCACCGTTTTGTTTTGCTTGGATTAATTTACGTCCAAACAATGGGTGTGCTTCCATGTTGTTGGAACCAATACAAAAAATGTAGTCTGCTTCTTTGATACTGTCGAATCCATTGGTCATAGCACCTGATCCGAAAGTGTTTGCTAAACCTGCTACAGTAGGACCGTGACAGATACGTGCACAGTGGTCTACGTTTTGAGTTTGACAAGCTACTCTTGCTAATTTTTGAGTGATGTAAATATTTTCGTTAGGTGAACGAGCACATGCGTAGAATCCAACTTTGTTTGGATCTTCATCAGATACTTCTTTGAGTTTGTTAGCAACTAAGTCTAATGCTTCATCCCAAGAAGCTTCTCTGAATTCACCGTTTTCTTTTATTAAAGGAGTAGTTAATCTGTCTTCCCTATTAATAAACTGATATCCAAAGTTACCTTTTGGACATACTTTACCCTCATTTACAGGGTGTCTTTTTAAAGGTTCTACACCAACAATTTTTCCGTCTTTGACAACAAAGTTGAGTCCACAACCAGTACCACAGTACGGACAGATTGTTGGTACATATTTTATTTCAACCATTTTATAATCTCCAAAACATATTATTTATTTAAATTTTCTTATTATTTTAAATAAATTGAAAAAAAAGAAGCTTTAAAAAGCTTCTTCACAATTTAAATCTAATCTTTGAGGTAAGTGTACCAATAGATACATGCAACAAAGATTGCTCCACCAATAATGTTACCAATGGTAACAGGTATTAAGTTGTTTACGATGATAGTACCCCAGTTTACACCTTCAGCACCTAAGAACATACCTAATGGTATGAAGAACATGTTTGCAACACTGTGCTCAAATCCTATGGTAACGAAAGCCATAATTGGGAACCAAATACCAACGATTTTACCGATGATATCATCAGATGCGTTAGCTAACCATACAGCTAAACATACTAACCAGTTACAACCGATAGCTTTAATCATTGCGACAGTAAACGGCATGGTTACTTTACCTTCAGCTACAGCAATAGCCTTAGCAGAAATAGCATAAGCTGGTGCTGATGCATCGGTAGGAGTGATTCCTCCCATGAAAGCAAGAACGTAAGCTACAAATAAAGCACCTACAAAGTTGAAAATCCAACTGAGTACCCAATTTTTAGCGAGGCCGCCAACAGAAGCTGAACCGTCTAATACACCGAGAGTCATGAACATGACGTTTCCTGTGAATAATTCAGATCCTGCGAGAACAACAATAATCAAACCTACAGGGAACACTGCACCAAAGACGAATTTTTCTAAACCAAGTGGCGCACCTGCTTTTAACATACCTGCGCTTGCCACAACAGCTAATAATCCACCAAATGCAATATAAGCTCCTGCTAAGAAGGAGAGTAATATTACATTAACAATATTTGCAGAGTTTTTTGATCCAGCAGTTGCAGAAATTGCTTTTGCAGTATCTACTGGACTTTTAAAAGATGAACCCATATTATCTAACCTCTTATTCCCTTTTTTTGTAAAAAATATAATACTAAAAATTCCACTGTTACGAACAGTTCGGAGTATTATGATATTATATATTAACTTTTCCATATAAAAAGGATTTGTTATTAACTTTAAAAGGAAATATTTAAATACTACTAACTCATTTTTTCAAAATTTCGAAGGAAATATGAATAATTATTCATATCGATGATTAAATACACAATTTAAAATATATCATGAAAAATCATGATAAATTATAATAAAAGCACCAGTTATAACTAAGATTTAAAAATAAAAACATATACTGCACAGAATTATAAATAAAAATGTCATTAAAAAAATAAGAGTATTGAAGTGAAAATAATTTCATGTCAAAAAACATTGATATGAAATGCATGAAAATAGTTAACTAGAAACCCTAACTAGTTGACTAGTGTTAAAGCATTCATAGACATTTACCATATCATTAAAACAATTTTTTCGATTCTATCAATAGCATGATAATTTTGAGAAACCAAAATATACAGTATAAACAAAAAACCTAATCGATTTTGTATTAAATATCCTATCGAAATTTGTAGATTAAAACATGAAAAATAACCTTAATTTTTCATAAAATAATATATTTATTAAAAATATCCACAATAAATTTATAAAAAATTAAACTATATGAATATTGAAAAAAATTTTTTAAAAAAATATAACCTATCGAAACATTATTAACAATTATTTAGTATAACTATAGTTTAAGAAGTGATAAAATGAAAGTTGAAGAAATCAATGCAATAAGCTATAAAAATAATACTGCAAAAAATGTAAAGGAAAACGTAGTTCAGGACGAGACAATAACATTAACAATAAACAATGACATCAGCCGCAGCCTATCCGCCATTGAAGACTCACTTAAAGAATTTACAGTAGGATACCTTTTTAATGAAAACATGGTAAAATCAATGGATGACATTAAAAATATTGAAGTTGACGGAGTCCAAATCCATGCCGAAATTGATGATACTCTTTTAAAGACAAACGAAACCGTTTTATGTTCAGATTCAGCAGGAGGCTGGAGAAGTAAAATCAAACATGTAAATCCCGTCAAATCCAATTTCCAAGTCCGCGTAAGTGAATTGATTGACAGGATTGAAGAGCTTAAGAACAATGCAGAAATCTGGCAGGCTACCGGAGGAACACACGTGGCAGGAATCGTTTATGACGGCCAATTCATTGTAAAAGAAGATGTAAGTCGACACGTTGCGGTTGACAAGGTAATCGGATATGGTCTTTTGAATGGCTTTGACCTGTCCCAATCATATGTGATTTACAGCGGCAGAATGCCTGCTGATATGGTAATAAAAATGACACGTTCAGGAGTACCAATTCTAGCATCAAACGCAGCTCCTGCAAATTCAGGATACAATATTGCAAAAAAAGGAAACATTACATTGGTTGGATTCTTAAGAGGCCAACGCTGTAACATATATAACAATCAAAATAGAGTAATTTTTGACTAAAATTACTCTAACACAGTGTGTCTAGCTTTTAAATCACTTTCGGTCTGTTCCATCTTTTCCATTAACTCAGACACTATTGCATCCAAAAATACCAATGTAGTCAGTTCGAATGCAGTACCCAATGGAGTTAATGAAGTATAGTTACCGTGAATTTGACGTTTCATATAATTTTCGTCATCCACTTCCTGCTTGGTCCTTCCTTTAACAAAAAGATATCCGTCAGCCAATTGACCAAGAGTAGATTCCGGATATGATGTAACAGCTAAAACTTTAGAACCTCTATTTTTTGCTATTTTTGCTGCAGATACAATAGTGTTTGTTTCACCGGAACCTGAAATTGCAATTATACAGTCCGCTTCATTTATAGCCGGAGAAATGGTTTCACCCACAACATATGCACTCAAACCCAAATGCATCAATCTCATTGCAAATGCTTTGGCTGCAAGTCCTGACCTTCCAGCACCAGTTACAAATACATTTTCAGCAGCTATGATTACATCTTCAAACTCATCAATAGCCTTTTCATCCAAAACACTTTCAGCACTCTCAATATTATCCAATATAGCCCTAATAGAAGTTTTCATTATTTCCATTTTATCTACCCAAAGTTAAACAGTACATTATAATTATGATTAAATAATTATATATAATTAATGAAATTGAGAAGTAACGGATTGGTAAGCATAGATATAAACGGTACAATTTATGATTACAAGTTGTACCAAAGTCTAGAGTCATTATCCCGAACCAGATCACAAAGACAGTCCGCCAAAGAATTACACATATCCCACACCGTCTTTAACAGAAGATTACTTAAGGCTGAAGAGAAACTGGGAGTGAAAATTACTGAAAAAGTTGGCAACGGTACAAAGCTGACCCGGGACGGTCTGGATTTACTTGAAGAATTTCAGAAATATGCCGTGAGAATTGAAAATACAGCCAATATAAATATTGTCGGAGGACACATTAGCTCAGGACTTCTTGAAACCATAAAACACCCATTCAATACCAACATCTACAGCAGCAGCGACAGAGATGCATTTGAACTTGCAAAAAGAGGAGTGGTCGACATCCTGACATTGGACGACCCTCTGATTGCCTATGAAAGGGACATTGACTTTACCCCAATAGCTTACGATTATCTTGTTTTGATTTCAAGCCCCAATTCACAGGACATTAAAAGCGTTAATGATTTAAATGGCCTTAACTTTGTAAACGTTACAGGATCAGCCCAAAGGCTTGCATGGAATACTCTTAAACAATACGGCATTGACTATAACATAACACACAAGGTCAACTCACAATTTGATGCCTTTAAGCTGGTGAGAAACTCCAATAATCTGCACTGCTTTTTAAACGCAAGCTATTTTAAAGGTAATGAACTGTTGAAATTCGATACACAGCATGTCATTAGCGTGATAAAAGTTCATGAAGACAAACCTGAGGTCGATGAGTTTATAGACTATTTACTGAACGAAGGTCAGGAAGCCATAAGAAATCAGGGCTTTACACCTATACAATAATACTCATCAAATGGTCTCGGCAAAGAAAAAATATACATGTTAAATATATTATTTTATACGACTTTGTGCATTGATGAAAATTCATTTATATGTCACTCAAAAGATTAAATAACTATAAAATCCAATATTAAATTGACAAATTAAAAGGCGATATTATGGCAAAAAACAGAGATTTACTAGCAATTGGTCACTCTGCTCATGATTACATTATTAGAGTGCCTGAATTTCCAAAAGCAAACTTTTCAGCACCAATAACAAATATGAAAACCTTTAATGGTGGAGCAGCAGCTAATGTTGCATGTGTTGGTGCGAAATTAGGATTAAAAACCTCCTTGGTTTCAGCTGTTGGTGGAGATTTCAAAAAAACCGAATACTTTGAACATATGCAAAACCTTGGAATCGACACCGATTCACTCATCATCGTTCCAGGTGAAGCCACCCCTACAGCATTTGTTTTAACTGATGACAATGACGACCAAATCAGTTACTTCTACTGGGGAGCTGCCCGCGAATTTGCAGAAAGCAAAGTACCGACTTCCGCAATCAAAAATACCGAAGCGGTTCACTTGGCAACTGGTGACCCTAACTTCAACTGGAAATGCTCACAGGAAGCAAAGGATGAGGATTTGCTTGTTTCATTTGACCCTGGTCAAGACCTTGGAATGTATGACACCAAAAAATTGACTGACGTCATCGAAAATACAACTATCCTATTCGGAAATCACCACGAAATACAAAGGATTTTAGATGCCCTTGAAGTTGATTTGGATGGACTTAGAGAACTTGGACCAAAAATAATCGTTAAAACCTGTGGAGCTCAAGGAAGTGAAATCTATTCAAGCGAAGATAAAATAAAAATCGATGCAATAACAACAGAAGCAGTCGACCCGACAGGGGCGGGAGACTCATACAGGGCAGGATTTTTATCAAGGTTCCTGAATGGAGAATCACTTGAGGAATCCGCAAAATTCGCATCCACTGTATCATCATTTATCATTGAGCATCAGGGATGTCAAACCAACATGCCAAGCTTTGATGAAGCGTTTGAGCGAATGAATGGATTTTACTAAATCCATTTTTTAATTTTTTAAAGTAAAATTTATATTTATCAATATTTCTTTAATTTGTTTTTATTAAATTAAAAATAACTATTTTTTAAAAAACACTTTATACATATCAATAAAGTTTGAATTACCAATAATCCAATTAATTTAAATACTATTAAATAAAAATAACACAATATCAACTTATAATGAGAACATTATAAAATAATATTGATTATTTTAAAATTCGATTGAGGAAGATAATATGACACAAATTAGCGATGCAAAAAAAGGCATTTTAACTGATGAAATGAAACACGTCGCAGAAATTGAAGGTGTTTCAGAAGATTTCATTTTAAAATCCGTTGCAAACGGAACTATAGTAATTCCCGGAAATGTACACAGAGACATTGAAGCTGCAGGTATCGGTGCAGGGTTAAGAACAAAAGTTAACGCAACCGTCGGAACATCAACCGATATCGTTAACTTTGACGAAGAAGTATTAAAAGCACAAATCGCAATCGACAACGGTGCAGACTGTTTAATGGAATTAAGTATCGGCGGAGACCTCGATGTAATCAGAAGAAGAGTTCTCGACATGTCCCCATTACCAGTAGGATCAGTACCAGTCTATCAGGCAGCTATCGAAAGTATCAGAAGAGACGGCTCTGTAGTTTACATGACTGAAGATGACCTGTTCAACACCATCGAAAAGCAAGCAAAAGATGGTATCGACTTTATGGCAATCCACAGTAGTATCAACATAGAAACCTTAACCAGACTCAAAAGACAAGGCCGTGTAACCGGTCTCGTATCCCGTGGAGGATCATTCATGTCCGGTTGGATTGTTGAAAACGAAAAGGAAAACCCATTGTACGAAAACTTCGATTACGTTTTAGAAATCGCAAAAGAACATGATGTAGTATTATCACTTGCAAACGGTATGAGAGCAGGATCCATTGCTGATTCAACTGATAGGGCCCAAATACAAGAATTGATTATTTTAGGAGAATTAATTGACAGATCCCGTGAAGCTGGAGTCCAATGTATGATTGAAGGACCAGGGCACATCCCAATCAATGAAATTCCAACAAACGTAATGATTCAGAAAAAAATGTGTTCCAATGCTCCTTTCTACATGTTAGGACCTATTGTATGTGACGTTGCACCAGGTTACGACCACATCGTATCTGCAATCGGAGCAGCATCCTCTGCAAAAGCCGGAGCAGACTTCATCTGTTACGTAACTCCTGCAGAACACTTAGCACTTCCTAACCCAGATGACGTAAGGGAAGGTGTTATTGCAACTAAAATCGGAGCTTACGCTGGAGACCTAGCAACCGGTCAAATTGACGGTTCACAAGATTTAGCTATGGCTCAAGCAAGAAAAACTCTCGATTGGGAAGCACAATATGAATGTGCAATGTTCCCTGAA
>JAFUIW010000065.1 GCA_017473945.1 Methanobrevibacter sp.
AATAGTAAGAATAATATATTTGTTAAGACACAAATATTATATTATAATGTTTTATAAGCTTTTGATATTTTTGGAGGGAAATGATGATTAAAGTATATGTTTCAAGATTTAACCCTGAAACTGACAGCGAACCCCATATGGAGTGTTATGAAATTGAACAAACTCCTCACATGAAGGTTCTTGATGCATTGCAGGCCATCAACGACAAGTATGATGCAGACATCAGTTTTAGAAGCTCCTGTAGAGCTGGACAATGCGGATCTTGCGGAATTTTATTTAAAGGAAATGGTGCTCTAGCATGTCAGAAAGAAATTAAGGACGGAGCAATTATAGAACCGCTTAGATTCCCGGTCATTAAAGATTTGATTGTTGATAAATCAAGTATTGAAGCTAAAGTAAAAGATTTGGAATTATCCCTTCAATGTGATCACGCATGCCGTGATGGGCTTGACACAAGCATTACAAAAGAAGATACAAAGGATACCAAGAAGGTCAGAAGCTGTATCGAGTGCTATTCATGTTACTCAACTTGTCCTGTTGTAAATATTGCAACCGAAGAGTTTGGCGGACCATACCTTATGAGATATGTGCGTAAATTTGAAACCGATCCTAGAGATAGCTACGATAGGCTTAAAGAAGCACTTGATGAAGGATTGTACAAATGTACAAGTTGCGGAAAATGTCTTTCAGTATGTCCTAAAAACATCAACACATTCGGAGACGCTATAGAAAAGATGAGAGCCATTGCAGTTGCCAACGGTTCAGGGCCTCTTCCGGAGCATGTTGCATTCAAGGAAAATATTTTACAAACCGGCAGGTCTGTCAAAACAGATAAACCTTCATTTGTTGAGGAAGCTGAAAACAACACCGGTTCAAAGATAGCTTTCTTTACCGGGTGTATGGTGGACTATAAATTCCCTGAACTTGGACACAAGCTTGTAAAAATCCTTAAAGAAAACGGAATTGACATCGATGTTCCTGAAGGCCAGGTATGCTGCGGTTCCCCATTGCTGAGAACCGGACAAACCGATATTGTCCAAGATTTGGTGGATAAAAATAAAGAAGTCTTCAAGGATTATGATACAGTCATTACAATATGTTCAGGGTGCGGAGCTACACTCAAAAACAACCACCCCGAATTCGGTTCCAATTTACATGTGATGGACATAAGCGAGTTTTTAGTTGATAAACTCGACACCAGTAAATTGAAGGAAGTGGACATGAAAGTCACATATCACGACCCGTGCCATTTGGGCAGAGGACAAGGCATCAAGGATGCGCCACGTGACATAATTGAAATGATTCCAGGCATTGAATTTGAAGAGATGCTATATCCTTGCCAATGCTGTGGTGCAGGCGGAGGAATTAAATCCGGAAAACCTGAAATCGCACTTGAGCTGTCACAGTCAAAAGCAGAAATGATTAAGGATACTGAATCAGATGCAGTGATTACAATCTGTCCATTTTGTCAGTTAAACATACAGGATGGTTTGGATTCAATCGGATGTGACGACATAAAATGCATGCACTTATTAGAATTATTAGATAAAGCTTACGAATAATTGAATTAGGAGTTGATTAAAATAGGAGATGCTGCTGTAGATGAACAGAAAGTTGTTGAAACACAACCTATAAGTTCAGATGAGAAAAAAGAAGAAAGTACTGCAGAAAAAAAGTCAACTTCTACAAAAAAATCAAAACCGAAAGTACAGTCCAGAGGAACCAGCAGAGCTCAGCTTACAAAAGAACAGGAAGAAAAAGAAACCACAATGTTTAAAAACAACATTTACATAGTTTTTGTGGAATGTGAAACTCCCGGAAACGTTGGATTTCTTGCAAGAACAATGGCAAACTTCGGATTGAAAAATTTGGTTTTAATTAACCCTCCAACATTGACAAATGAGGCATATTATCAGGCCACACACGGAAAATACATTGTTGAAAATGCAAAAATATACAAAACTCTCGATGAGTTTTACCAGTCCCAGAGAATTGATTTTAAGGTCGCTTCAACTGGAATGGCGGGCGGAAGCTATAATCTGTCAAGAATTCCCCTAAGACCTGAAGAGCTTGGTAAAGCCATGAATGTTTCAAATAAAATAGCAATATTGTTTGGAAGAGAAGGAAACGGACTTACAAATGCAGAAATTGATGATTGTGACATTTGCGTTTCCATTCCGACAGATCCCACTTACCCGATAATGAATATTTCACATGCCGCTGCAATAATATTCTATGAGCTGTTTAAAAACAGACATGAATATGGAGTTGAAGGATTATCAGAAAGCACTCCCCTAGAAAAAGAATATCTGGTTAAAGATATGGCAGAATTAATAAATAGCTTAGATATTCCGGACCATAAAAAAAGAAATGGTCTAAAAACTTTCAACAACATAATCTCCAGAGCATTCATCACTGGAAGAGAAGCACACACATTTAAAGGCATTTTAAGAAGATTGAAAAATAAAGTTGGTGAACATGAGAAGACCTAGATTTGCAGACATTAGCATATTTACACTCAAATACATCTTCAATTGGAGATTTTGGATAGCGGAAATTACAAAAAAATCCAAAATTTACAAGAAAATCATCGATAAAATGCTTTTTGAAGATGATGAGATTGTTATTATCCCAAATACAATTAATATTAATAAAAAAATCGAATCTGACGGTTCCGAATTTCTACCAACTGACGTTATCAAAGATGTAATTAGACGTTGCGATGACATTGTTATAATGAATTCCTGCCTTTGCAGAACCTCAAACGGATGTGAAGATTATCCTCAAGACATTGGATGTATCTTTTTAGGTCCAACTGCAAGAAAAATCCCAAAGCATATCGGTAAACTTTCTACTGTTGAGGAAGCATTAGAACATGTGGATAGAGCAGATGCTGCTGGTTTAAGCCATCTTATTGGAAGAAACAAGATTGATACAGTGTGGATGAACGTGAAACCTGGAAAAGGACTTTTAACTATTTGTCACTGCTGTCCATGTTGTTGTCTATGGAAAGTTTATCCAAATCTAGATGAAGAGATAAGCGATAAGGTAGAAAAGCTTGACGGTGTGACTGTTAAAATTCATGAAGACAAATGTAAAAAATGTAAAAAATGTTTAGATGAAATTTGCATGTTTACAGCAATCAGTTTTACAAACAATAAAATAACTATCAATCCAGATAATTGTAAAGGATGTGGCCTTTGTACCAATGCATGCAAATTCGATGCAATTACAATCGAGTATGATGATGAAACCATTGACAATGTAGTCAATAGAGTAGATAACCTACTTGAAATAAAAGATTAATAATTATAAACTTACTTGTGTGAAAAAATGGCAATTTTAAGTGATAAAGATATAATAGAATATTTAAATGAGGGAAAAATAACCATTGACCCCATTTTAGATGAAAAACAAATCCAGCCATCTTCCATTGATATGAGACTGGGAGATGAGTTTAAAGTATTTAAAGTTATCAGAAAACCATATATTGATCCTAAAGATGAAGAGGATGTCTCATCTTACATGGAATCAACTACAGTCAGTGAAGGTGAAGCATTTATAATTCATCCTAATGAATTTGCCCTTGCCACAACTCTGGAATACGTTAAGATACCTGACGATTTGGTTGCAAGAGTGGAAGGCCGTTCCAGTATGGGAAGATTGGGCGTTACCATGCACGTTACCGCAGGATTTATCGACCCTGGTTTTGAAGGCAAAATCACTCTGGAGATATCCAACATCGGTGCAATGCCTGTTGCATTATATCCAGGTCAAAGAGTATGCCAAATTGTTTTTGAAACAATGACAAGTCCTTCCGAAATACCATATGGGCACCCAAGTAGAAATAGTAAATATATGGGTCAAACTCGCCCAGAAAGCAGTAGAGTTAAGCAAGATTACGAATTGAAAAAATAATTGGAGATAATATTTATGAATCATGATAAAATGTCAAATATCAGTGCAAAAAGAGGATTTTTATGGCCGTCCTTTGAGATTTACTCAGGAGTCTCTGGATTTACCGACTACGGACCTCTTGGAGCAAGCCTAAAGAATAACATCATGCAAAAATGGAGAAAACAATACGTTTCAGGTGAAGGATTTTACGAAATTGAAGGTCCTACAGTAATGCCTAAAGAGGTTTTAAAGGCATCAGGACATGTTGACAACTTTACTGATCCAATGTGCAAATGTGAAGAGTGCGGAGAAGTGTTCAGAGCAGACCATATCATTGAGGAAGTAATCGGTGAAGATGTGGAAAGCCTTGAAAACGAAGAGCTTGACCAAATCGTCATTGACAATAACATTACATGCCCTGAGTGCGGTGGAAAACTGTCAAACATCTGGAACTATAATCTGATGTTTAAGACTGAAATCGGCGCTAAAGGAGATAAAGTAGGG